>JANQLH010000417.1 GCA_028280735.1 SAR324 cluster bacterium
CGCGACAATGTTCGCTTAATTTGATTTTGTTTTTCCATGCCGATTAGTATAAGCAGCATGGAATTCTCTGTCCATTAAATAATTATGGGTAAAGGGCAGAGCTAGTCAAGAACCACACTAAAGTCCGGATGTTCCCTGATAGCCCTTAAAAATTGATCTTGTATACGTTCCATTCTGTTTTTCATCACCCTGGTGAGACTTCGCATCATGTGAAATCCCATGGAATGATCTTCTTTCATTAGATTTAAAAATCCCTCTGCATTGATCATCAGAATTTCACTGGTTTCCGCGCAGATGGCCTTAAAACTATAAGGTTCAAAAAAGATGGAGGACCAGCCGAAAGAAAACCCCGGCTTGATAGCCCCAAGAGAGACTGTTATTTGTTGGGAGATCCTTTTTTCAAGGAGAACTTTTCCCCATTGGAGCATGTAAAAATACCGGGCTTCATCTCCTTCATCAAAAATAATCTCCTGTTGCCGGAGTTTCAGGACATTGATGGTTGGAAGGATTTTTTCCAGCATCTGATCTGATAACTTCTCAAGAATAATGATTTTTCGCAGATCTTCTAATGGGATCATAGTGTGGCTCCAAAGAACTGAAAAGATGGTTCTTAAAAATTACCTGTTACCGTGTGGAGCAGGTTCATCACGATTTTTGGAAACAAGCCGAGATAAATGGATATCCCGGCTACTAAGAACAGCGGAAGCAACATGGTCAGTGGCGGATCTTTGATTTTATGATTGCCGGCCGTTAGGGCGGAGTTTAATGGACCGAAAAACACTTTTTTAACCGCTGTGAATGTGTATGCAATAGTCAGCAGGATGGCTGTCACGGCGAAAATGGCCACAATCAGGCCTGTAGATCCGGATTGAACACCATGCTCGAATATTCCGGTGAACATAATCCATTCTGCCGTAAAGCTGCTAAATGGGGGGAATCCGGAGAGCATCATCGCACCAATGACCCACAAAATCGCTGTGATCGGCATTTTACTCGCCAGTCCTCCCAGTTGCCGGATATCCCGGATTCCCGTAGTGTATACGACGATTCCTGCCGTGGAGAAAAAAATTGTTTTCCCCATGATGTGGCTGAGAAAAAAGAATAGCCCACCTTCAATACTGACCGTGGTTAAAGCTGCTATCCCGAGTACGGAATAAGCAATTTGGCTGATTGTCGAGCAAGCGGCGATCCGTTTGATATCCGTTTGTGCCAAGGTAAGCAGGGAACCATATACCATCGTGACTAAAGCCAGGATAAGCAATGGAGTTCCGAAGACTTCAAAATCCGGACGAAGGGGGATGATGAGAACTCGCACCATAATGTAGGCAGCTATATTTGCATATACTGCCAATAAGCCTGCAATACAGGTAGGGTGTTCGGCATGGACCCAAGGCATCCAAACGTGAAATGGGAACACTGCGAGTTTTGTCATCAATCCCAGCAAGGTAATGAGAATAACCCAGAAGGCTAACGGGTTTCCTGAAATGAGGCCAACATCAGAAAAAGCAAAGGATTCGGTCTGGCTATAGATAATGCATGCTCCTGCCAATAACAACAATGCCCCGGCTAGTCCCCAGACCAGACACATAAATGCGATTTTTTGTCGTTCTATATATCCGAAGTAGGCCATTAGAAAATAGAGCGTGATGGTCAATACTTCCATGAAAAAGTATAGTGCCATTAAGTTGGATACCAGGGCTACGCCGGCAAATCCGACCGGAAAATACAGGAACATATAAAAAAAACGGGCGTAATAGCTTGAATACTCTTTGCCTTTAGCCTCGGGATATAATATCTCAATGCGATGATCGACATAATGTATGGAGAAAAACGCCAGCACGGTGCATAAGAGGTTGGCGATAAACGCCACGGGAAGACTCAAACCGTCTGCAACCAAAGTAAATCGAATGCCCGGAGCTATCAGCAGATACTCCTCCTTTAAAACAACACCTTGCGTCGCTTTGTAACCAATCAGGCAAAGCAGGAACGTGGTGTAGACGAGAGACAACGCGGTAATCCAACCGGCTTTTCTCCCAAGTTTGTGTCGGCCGATATATATAACAACGGATGCAAGTGTTGGAATGATAATGACTTGAAGTAAGATGTTAGGTCCCATGCGTCCCTGTCATACCAGTAGTAAGAATCCAATGAAAATCATAAAAAATAGTAAAATCGTCGTGATATTGAATGCCAATTCCCGCGTTTCGGTTTTGAGAAGTCTGGCAACATTGTAAGCGTGTTCGGTAAACAAACCCGGGATTTTTTGATGAATCACGGTGTTAAGCAGATCCTCTGCTTTGACCACAATCCCGGCAATTCCTGATATCCCTCCTACAAATGCCTTGTTGTAGAAGCTATCGATATACCATCGTTCCCAAAACAATCGATATAAAAAACGCAGGACACCGACCTTTTCCAATATGGAATCAGGTGAAGCCTTTCCGGCGATATAAATCCAATAGGCCGGCAAAGCACCTGCCAATACACAAAGCACAGAAAGCAAGGGAACCGTTAAACCAGACCCTTCCGCAGGTGTATTATTGGTAGGCAGTCCCAGGCGTTCAACCAAATTCACTTCAAATCCGTGGTGAATAAGGTGTTCTGCTTTCAATCCCAAAAGACCCATCACAACAATCAGTACTGCAAGAATCCCACAGGGGATCCACATGATTTTAAGTCCTTCTCCAAAGTGGCTGTTTTGTATTTTCCGGGTCTTAATATTTGGGCTTTCCTTGCCGTAAAACACCAAGCCTAGCATTCGCGTCGTATAAAAAGAGGTGATAACAACGGTAACCAGGGCTAAAACAAATAAGGAAGTGTTGATTTCGACGACAGTCAGCAGTACGGCATCTTTGCTCCAGAATCCCGGAAACGGCGGCAAGCCTATCAAGGAAAGAGCCGCTATCATCATAAAAAACCAGGTGAACGGAGCGTACTTCCTCATTGCTCCCATATCCTGCATGTAGATGGAATGAGCTGCATGGATAATGGTACCGGCGCACAAAAAGAGACAGGCCTTGAACAAGGCATGGCTAACCAGATGAAAAATTCCGGCCGTGTATCCTCCAATCAGAACCATCGGACTGAGTCCTGCCACACCCAGTCCGAGCATCATGTATCCAATCTGGCTGACTGTGGAATAAGCCAGGACCTTTTTCAATTCTTTGGAGACCAACCCTTGGGTAGCGGCAAGAAATGCGGTGATCGCCCCTATCCATGCTGTAATCAGAAAAAAGTATGAGGCTTGCTGGTAACCGCCCACCCAATACCCGTAATAAAAAATAGGTATAAATCTGGCAATTAGGTAAACACCGCTTTTCACCATGGTAGCGGCATGAATCAGGGCGGAGACGGGCCCCGGGCCAGCCATAGCTTCCGGCAGCCATTCGTGCAAAGGAAATTGGGCCGATTTCCCGAGAGGTCCCGCGAGAATGAGAATGGTTACCAGGATAACCATTCCAGGTGATTGGGACATTTGAGGAAACCATTCGGCTGAAGTTCGATATAATTCCAGAAGGTTCAATGTGCCGGAGTAAAAGAAAATGATCAAAATTCCTCCAAGCATCAGCAGATCGCCTATTCCCGTCATAACCAGGGCTTTGATACCAGCCTGGGAAGGAGTCACGAATTTGGCAGGTGCAGGCCCTCCTATCAGGTATTTCTCTTCATCCTTGTAATAAAAGCCGATCAATCCGTAACTGCAAACTCCGACCAGTTTCCATCCGATAAAAATGAACAATAAGTTGTTGGCCAATACCAGCAGGAGCATACTGCCGATAAACGAGTTCATCCACATCCAGAACCTGGAAACGGCATCATCACCTTTCATGTATCCAATGCAGTACACCATAATAAAGAAACTGATAACGGCCACGACATTAGCTAAAATAATACTTAAGGGATCTATCAATATGCCAAAACTAATGTTGATGGGATCAGTCAACCAGGATACAGCATGTTCAACGGGAAGATCTGCAGGATGAAATAGAGTTGGGAGCAGACTAAGAGCAGAGAGAGCAGCCAGTAAAGAAAAGAAAACAGCTCCCAGGTCTCTCAATTTCGGATGAATCAATGCCAATAGGGGTGTCAGGGCCGCACCCAAAAACGGTGAGAATATGCAGATCCAGGCATAAAGAATAGTCAATGGTTACTCCTTTTAGTCAAATTCCTGTTGGAATAATGAACTGAATTACCCGGTTTATAATGGTACCGTTAAATATTCCCAACAGCAGAATCCCGACTGCGGTTGCAATAATGGGTAATCTCATGCTCCAGGGGACCTCTTCCAATTCCAATTCGTATGGAGCGACCTTTTTCGGGTTTGATTGCATCTCCGATTCAGAGGGACCAAAATAAACAGTTCTCACTACATTGATGAAGTAGACCACGTTCAACAAACTGCTGAGCAGAATAACCGCGACAAAAATCCACTGATCGGCTTCGATGGAACCCAGGATGAGATAAAGTTTGCTGAAAAATCCGCAAGTCGGGGGAATACCTATCATGGAAAAGGCTGCGATAACGAAAGCTGTCATGGTGTAAGGCATATGCCGGTACAGATCCTTAAAACGATAAATATTTCTTCCGTTAACCTGCAAAACAATGGCTCCGGCCACCAAAAACAAGCACCCTTTCATAAAGGCATGATTAAGGATGTGCAACAATCCCCCGGTCATACCCAATCTGTTTGCCAGTCCGATTCCCAAAACGATGTAACCGATTTGGGCAATAGATGAATAGGCCAGCATGCGTTTTAAATCGGTCTGCCTGATGGCATAAACTGATCCTGCAATCATGGCAACAATGCCTAGCCAGGCAAGAATTGTTGTAATTGGAACTGTTTTCCCGGAAAATTCCGCTCCAAAAACCGTGAACATAATTCTAAACAGCATATATACTGCCACCTTTGTCATGGTTGGAGCGATAAAGGCGCTTACGGCAGAAGGTGCATGAGTGTAGGCGTCAGGCAACCAGGAGTGCAGGGGGAAGATTGCCAGTTTTACACCGATGCCTATGATTAAAAAGGCAAACGCGACCAGAACGACTTTTGATTCGTACAATTCCGGTAGGCGATTTGAAATATCCGCCATGTTTAACGAACCGGTGATCAGGTAAAGATAACCGACTCCCAGCAGATAAAAACTTGCACCGATGGTTCCCATTATCAGATATCTGAAACTGGCCAGCGGTGCCCTTTTTTCTCCAAAACCGATCAAACCGTATGCTGTTAAGGCAGAAACTTCCAGGAACACATATAGGTTAAACATGTCACCCGTGGCTACCATTCCCAGTAATCCGGTAATTAAAAGCAACAAAATGCAATAAAACGGAACGACTTTTTCCGGCAGTTCTTTTTTGACACTTTCTTTGGAATATACGACCACGCAAAGGCCGATGATTGTGATAATCACCATTAAAAACGCGCTTAAATGATCAATTACATATTCAATTCCCCAAGGCGGTCTCCAATTCCCAAGGCTGTATTGAAGAGTTCCATGCTGAACAACTTCCCAAAGGATTCGAAAAGATTCAAGGGTAGTGAAAATCAGTGCTGCAACAGAGATGTAATAGGCTGATTGTTTTAGCCAGCGACCGGTAATGAGGACCAGAAGAGAGGTGATAAGAGGGGTTAGGATAATCAGTATAGGGAACTGTGATTGAATCATATTACAGAGTGTAAGATTTGTCGGTTAATTCAAAAACCTAACGATTTACTTGCTGCTCACTGATCCGGATTCTCAATTTGAGAGAGTATTTCGTCTTCCTCAATCGTTCCAAACTGGTGGTAAACCTTAATAGCCAACGCCAATGCAACTCCCAGGGTTGCCACAGATACGACAATTGCTGTCAGCATTAATACATGCGGCAGTGGATTAATGTAGTCCTTGGCTTGAAAAAGGCTGTCTTTAATCGAGTAATCTTGAAGGATGGGAATAGTGGCTTTTGTTTTAGCTCCAATCGAGACAAAAAATAAAATAATGGAGGATTGCATAATGTTCATTCCGATGATTTTTTTGACCAGGTTCTTCTTAACAATCATCGCATAGATCCCGATCATCAACAGAACAATACACGCCCAGTAGTTGTATCTTGATACCAGTAATTCTGTAATGGGTTCCATTCATCTCCGTTTTAACGATCTGAAATCAGTAAATAAATTTCAGCTCACATATCTAAAGTTTGAAATATCAAAGCCCTTCTTCGTGTTTTCCACCTGAGGAAAGATTATAGTAAATCCAAACCATCACTGCCATTACAGCCACACCGACACCGATTTCCACGATCAGAATTGCGTAGGATCTGGCCATTACCGGATCAGTTCCGAAAATTGGTGCCAGGGCGCTATAATCCAAAAAAGCTGCTCCAAACAGTAAGCTGAGAGTGCCGGTTCCGACATAAATCAAAACACCTATCGATGAAAACAGGTTGCTGGTTTTTTCCTTAAAACGACCCAAGGAATGCTTTAAATCGAAGGCAATGGCAAAAAGAATAAAGGAAGCGCCGAATATAACCCCTCCCTGAAAACCTCCCCCGGGGCTATAGTGACCATGAGTTATTACATATAGGGCAAATATCTGAATAAACGGAATCAATAAGCGACAACTGGTTTTGGTAATCAAGTCATAAGGGGCCCAAGTTGGATCAATCGGCTCAAACCCGGAGCCCTCATTTGGTACTTTTCCACCGGGTTCAATATTGATGACGATATTGGTTGAAGCGTGCCTGAAATAACGGGTTTTTTTCGTTTTGGATTGATAAGTACGCAACAAAAAATAGCAGACAACCCCGGCCACAAAAATAACCGCGGTTTCCAGCATGGTGTCGTACCCCCTGTAGTCAGCCAAAACAGCGGTAACCAGATTTGGTACCGCTGTCTCCTCCAGTGCTTTTTCTATGTAGTGTGGAGAAACAAACGTGCTGGCCGGTGATGAAGGATCAGCCCAATTCGGAAAATCCACCGTTCCGTAAATCAGCAGTCCTCCCGTACATAAAACCAGGAACAAAGCAAAAACTCTCAATCTTTACTCCTCCTTGTGGTATTGTAGACAGCCGCAACGAATAGTACCGTGCTCACTCCCGCGCCTACTGATGCCTCAGTAAAAGAAACATCCACAGCTCCCATAATCGCCCACAGCAAACACATCATGAAACTGTACGCTCCGAAGAGAATGGCTGCTCCCAGCAGATCTTTGATGGTGATAGCCCCAATGGCCGTTATGATTACTAATGTGAGAATGATCACATCAAATTGCCAGGTCATTCTTTTTCCTCGTCATCCTTTTTGGTCCAGGGTTCTAATCCGGCGACAAAACCTGCATCGATGATTGCATGAGTGGCAGTCGGACTGGTTATAAACACAAACACGGCGATCAACAAAATTTTCAGTGCTGTCAACACGCTTCCCAGCGTGAAATCCTGAATGATATAAACTGCCAAACCGAACATTGTAAAGAGTAATCCGGCTGTGTCCAGTTTTCCGGCGGGATGCAATCGGGAATAAAAATCGGGAAAGCGGATGATGCCCAGGGCACCGCCGAAAAAGAAAAACAGGCCGATTCCGATTAAGATAGCTGAGATAATATTTATCATTGTTTCGTGCTCCTTCGGTTAATCATTCCCGGATTCTTCATGAAGTCCTTTTCTTTTGTGAAAGTAACGAGAGGCGGCCAGCACTGCTATGAAATTCAACATGGCATATGCAAGAGAAATGTCTACAAACATATCAACCCGCTGGTACAAAAGACCAATCAAAATCAGAAGCGTCGTGGTCTTGCTGCCGATTGCATTCACCCCGATCAAACGATCCAAAATCGTTGGTCCGAAGATAGCCCTGTATAATGACATGACCATTACTATGCAAAGGAAAATTCCGGCGTAAAAAAACAGATCATTCATGGACTGTCCTAAAATCTATTCATCAAATATTTTTGCAATTCTTAGCTCCATTTCCCCTGGTAGTGCTTCACCTGATGTCTTATCTATGACATGCACCTCAAAATCCCCATATTCTGTGGCGTAAACCGTGATGGTTCCCGGTGTCAGCGTGATTGAATTGGCGAAGGTTGTTATTGAAACATCGCTTTTTAATCGAGACTTAAACCTTATGATTCCGGGATCGATACGTTTCATCATTTTTGGGTGTAAAACCAGAGCCATTACATGAAGATTAGCCTTGAACACCTGTAGTAAAAGCCAGGGAATATAAGCGACAAAACGAGGCCATTGAAAAGAGACTGCTTTAATGTTGAAGGAGTCAAACACCAGGTCACTTGAAATATAGGAAACCAAGGCGCATGAAAATACTCCCAGCAAGAGATGAAAAAGGTCGAACTTTCCGGATAGTAAGATCCAGGTAATGAAAAGCAATACAAAAGTGAAAAAAAAGGCTCCGCCGAATTTTCGTGAAGAGGTTTTGGCTGGTTGGATGGTTTCCGCTGGTGGTTTTTCTTTCAACAGTTTGGAGAGATCCTTTTCTTGCATGATTGACTCATTGGGTTTGTAACGGTTTCCATTCGCCTGGGCGGGTAATTTCCACAATTGAGAAAATACCGGGCGGCTTTATTACTTGTTGAAACCGGGTTTAGTCCTTACAAAAAAGATCTATCTGAATTGAATCCATGTTTCTTAATCCTGCCTTTATCGAGTGTTACAAGTACTCAGCCGGCAAGTCCCCGCTAAAACCAGCTTTACTGTTATCTTACTCAGGACTCAATTCCAAACGCATGAAAATATAAGATAAATTATGACAGATAATGGGCAGGGAGGCCCAAGAATCTATAATTGTGTGTAATTGTAATAATTCTGGGCCAAAAAGCAAGTAATTTTTTATTTCGTGTTTCCGGGTCTGGGTTAGTCAGAATGCAAGCTGAGCGGATTTTATTGGTTGGTGTAGGTTTCAATTTCATTGTCAATCACGACCAGATCCACGCCGGCATCTTTAAACATATCGCGGGATTCCTGGGCAGCGTGATACCTTTTTTTTGCCACCACTTTTTTAATTCCTGAGCTGATAATCAGCATGGCACAAACCCGGCAGGGTTCCATTTTGCAGTATAAAGTGGTTCCTTCCAGTGAAATTCCGTACCTGGCAGCCTGACAAATTGCGTTCTGTTCAGCGTGAATTGTACGAACACAGTGATTCCGAACAGTTCCATCCTCATCGATAACTTCTTTCATTAAATGTCCAACATCGTCGCAGTGAGGCAGGCCAGGCGGACTTCCGACATATCCGGTGCTGACAATGCGTCGGTCTCGAACAATCAAACATCCGCTGCGTCCGCGATCACAGGTTGCTCTTTTCGCTACCGTATCCATCAATTCCATAAAATACTCATCCCAGGAAATTCTGCTCATGCTCAACTCCGTTTATTAATACTGTTGCGACTGTGTTTGGAAGTGAATGGTCTCCTAAAACTTCTAAATTGGTGTTTTGGAGAGTCATCAAATAATAGATTCATTTGCAGGCAGGATCAAGTTTATTAAGGGGAAAGGCCTTAAATCCACTTGTCGTAGTTTTTTAACGTCATAAATGTTTCCGTTGAAACAATGGAATCCAGTTTTGCCAGGTCGTTACAAAGGAAGGTTATCACTGTGTAAGGTTCAAGAAACACTTCTATTATTAAGTCGTAGCGACCGGTTACAATGGAAGTGGAATTTACATGGGGAAGCCGGGAAACAGCCTCGGCTGTTTTTTCCAAATCCTTGCTCACCGCAACCTTGGCGCCGAGAAATATGACCTGCTTTTCGGTGATTCGGTTGGGATTCACCAACCCTTTCACTCGAAGGTAATTGTTTTCTGTAAGCTTACGAATCCTGTTACGAACGGTTCCCTCTGAAATGGAAAGCTTGGCGGCAATCTCGTTGTTGGAAATTCTACCGTTTTTGTTTAAACAGGTAATGATTTCCATGTCTATTTTGTCGATTTTCATATGAATATGGTCTTTTTTTACGGTTTTCCAATCAAAGAGTGAAAAATAATCCGGTTTGCTTAAAAAGTGAAACAGGCCTTTTTGATATCTCTACTATAAAGCATTTTTTCACTCAACCATCAACTGAAAATCGGAAACACCGGATTTGTCCAAAACATTGTTTTAATCTATCAAAACAGTTGATTATCTAAAGACCTCCAAGCGCATTTTTTCAGTGACTACGCTTTTATCAAAAAAGTGAACCAGGTCAACCCGCGATCGGTATAATGTTACGAATATCATAAAAAGTGATTGACACATTGCGATATACTGATTAAAAAGTTGTAGTATTTCGATTTCCACACTTTATTTAAGTGGTGAACGGGCTGAATTTGATCCAGACTATCTGACAGGGTTGCAATTGGATTCAGTGACCAGCATAAAATTGGAAATGCAATTAATTTATTGATTCACTTAAGGTTAACACGCTACACTAGACGCTAAAATTTAAAGTGAATCTCTTTCCCGGTTCATATGGGGCACGAATTGTCTATTAACCATGGAGTCTCATTCCTATTATACGGAGAGTGAAATGATTGTTGGAATTTTAAAAGAGATCAAAACTGAAGAAAACCGTGTGGCGATGACACCTTCAGGGGTGGAAGTAATGGTACAAAACAATCATACGGTATTGGTTGAAAAAGGAGCTGGAATTGGAAGTGGGTTTGAAGATGAGTTTTATACTTCAGCCGGTGCTGAAATCGTAACGACACCTCAAGAGATTTTTGATCGTTGCGACATGGTTATGCACGTTAAGGAGCCTTTACCGTCGGAATATGATATGATTCGGGAAGGTCAGATCGTATTCACCTATTTGCACCTGGCTGCAGCAGAAGAATTAACCCATGCCCTGGTTAAAAGTAAAGCTGCCTGTATCGCCTATGAAACTATTCAGAAAAAAGATGGGAGTCTACCGCTTCTCACGCCGATGAGCGAAGTAGCCGGTCGAATGGCCATTCAACAAGGGGCCAAGTTTCTTGAAATGGCCCATGGAGGTGGTGGTATATTGTTAGGCGGTGTGCCTGGTGTAGACCCGGGAACCGTCGTTGTATTGGGTGGTGGTGTTGTCGGGATGAACGCAGCAAAGATGGCGTGCGGTCTTGGAGCCAAAGTCTACCTGCTGGATATGAATCTGCAAAGATTACGCTATTTAAGCGATGTGATGCCGGCTAATTGTTTTATGCTGATGTCCAGTCCGGCAACAGTTCGTGAATTAGTAAAAGAAGCAGATGTAGTAGTCGGTGCGGTGCTGATTCCCGGGGCCAAGGCAGTGAAATTGATTACAAAGGATATGCTCCCGACAATGAAAAAGGGATCTGTTATTGTTGATGTTGCCATTGACCAGGGAGGATGTTTCGAAACGTCCAAGCCTACAACACACGGTGATCCTGTTTACACTGTCGACGGCGTCGTCCACTATTGCGTAGCCAACATGCCGGGAGCACTGGCTAGAACTTCAACCCTGGCTTTGACGAATGCTACCCTGCCCTACGCTGTGGAGCTTGCAAACAAAGGCTGGAAAAAGGCAATGCAGGACAGCGAGGAAATTGCCAAGGGCGCTAATGTTATTGATGGTAAAATATGCTACAAAGGCGTCGCAGATGCTTTTGATATGGAATACGTTGCAATCGATACCTTGCTGTAGTTTTCCACTATAATCATATCTTTTCATGGATGGCCGTACCTGCGGCCGTCTCACTCCTTTATCAGTATCTTTAGGCGACACCATACTTCCGGTTTGAAAACTATTGGACAATGAACTCCCGGAAAAAGTTGGTTTGATTGGAAGTTGAGAACTATCGCTTGGGAATGTCAGGTGTGTTTAACAGTTGGCGGGAACCGGACGATCTCATCAACATCCGGCTCTATGAAAGGCATTCACCAGCGAGTTAACCGCTAGTATTTATGATGATTACGATCGTGGTCATGTCCGGTTTGGGAACGGATAGTAGTGCGGCCCTTCAAACCTTTTTTTACGGCTGGGCCGGTCTTTTTCCATCCTTTTCCGGATGCGGGACCTGGTTTTGCTGTTCGTTTTCTAGATTCGGGATCATCCTTTTGCAACAATGCTTCCGGAATGTTAACAGAAGCCTTTTGATGGGGTTTCGCCGTTGTATGAACAAATCGCATAAATCCTTTAGCCAATGCCTCCTCAATTTGATCGGAAGTCAAGGATAACAGACCTTTGGAAGAGGGTTGATGCTTCATAATTACTCCTCTTTATAATTTCAATTATCAGCAATAATCCGAGGTGATATGGGGAATTTTGTCCTTATGATACCTTGCTTGGTTATTGAATTCAACAATGCAAAAAAACTCCGCATTTCAAACAATTAGGTGGCTCGAAAACCCGGCTATCATTTTTTTCAATCACTTAAAGTTTTTTGAATCAGGGTGAGGTGTGCCTTGAGGGGAAAATCAGTCGTAAAATCAGATTACTGCCGGTAGAATTCAATGTTTGAAATACAGCGGATATAACCAGCTTCCGTAAATTATCAGACAAAAGAGCAAAAATCCGCCGAACTGAATCAGTTTATTGCCAAGACGTTCGGAATGAACGAAAGGCAGAAGCATCAAACCGATCATTGCCCCTGCAATAAAACCAAACAAATGAGCTGAAACGTCAGTCTGTGGATTGGTACCCATCATGGCGAAAATTCCGAATCCTGCCATAAAGGGAATCAAAATACGAGATTTTAGCTCTCTTCGATGATAATAAGTGCGAATTCCAAAGATACCGATCAATCCGACTGCCGCGAAAACAGCGGTTGAAGCGCCTATTCCCGATTGAGATGTTTGAGTAAACAAGGCGTTCAAATAGTTACCAAGGCAACCGGAAACAACAACAAGCAACCAGGAAAGTCCGGGACCCGAAAAATAAGCGACACCTCCAACAAACATCAAAAGACCGACCATATTGCTAAGCAGGTGAGCATCATCCACATGAAGTGTTAAAGCCGTACACAACCGCCACCAATCACCTGACATGACTTGCGTCGCGGTAAACTTTCCCGACTCCAGCCAATTGGGGCCAAAATCTACTCTGGTAACCTGCCAATGGAAAAATGCCAGACACAAGACAATGCATACATGCAGGAAAGAAAAACGAAATCCGGTGGTTGGATAATCAGGAGCTTGCGGGGGCCAGTTTTTATTCTCTTCCAGGTATGATTTCAGTTCGCTGCGAGCTTTATCTTCCGATAGTTTCGGGATGTAAAACAACTTTCGCCAATAATCATTATCTACCGTGAACGGTATCGAGCGCGACAGCAATAAAAGCTCGATCTCTTTAAACTCCTTTGTTGTGGTGACCCTGATCAGGAAATAGTCAGGGTCGGGTACAAATGAGATCATGATTTAAACGAGTAAGATCATAGCAATACACCGAAAGACGAAATTTGGAACCTTTTTATTACGCTCCATGTGGACCCGATACATAGCCTCCTGGGCAAGGTGTGTATTCTGATTTGGGCTTTCAGCGGAGTACCTATGTTGTATAGTAACTGACGAAGCGATCCAATGACTTGATGGAAGAACGGATGTCTGTAAAAACAGGTATTCCGTTACTCTCCAAAATACCGACAAAATCTTGATAATATTGCCCGGCATTCACGGAAACAACCATTGGTTTGCTGATTTTTTCGTTAAGCGCAACCAATAAGTTCCCTAAACTGTCTTTATCATGACAAGTCTGCGGGGTGGTTTTTAGGGATATGGGATGAGGAACCACGGCAACAAACACACAATCTACGTTGTCATCCTCCGCCAAAGCCTCAACGAAATCAGTGTACATTTTATCGTCGGCCATGGGGGATATGTCAAGAAACGGAGTTTTGGTGTTAACTAAACCAAAGCGGTTGATTTTGTTTAATTTCTCAATAGTTTGGGGATGTAATTCTGCTTGCCGTAAATTTTTAAGCTCGTCAGCGCCCACGGTGGATTCAAAACCGGCATTCGCCACTCCGGCCACCCTATTGTTGGTAGGAATCTTGTTATGCAACAAGGAAAAAGTCTGGACAAGGTCATAATGTTCCTCAATGTTCTCGACCAGGATAATCCCTGCTTGCTCACAACTTGCCTTAAACACATCATAACTGCCGGACATGGCAGCTGTATGGGAGGCGGCGGCTTTTGCACCGGCGTCTGTTTTTCCGGATTTATAAACGATGATTGGTTTGGTCGATTTGCGGCCCAGCTCGAAAAACTGACGACCTTCTCCCGGGTGCAGTCCTTCCAGATAGAGAGAGATCACATCAATAGTATCCCGGTTAGAGTAATACTCAATCAGGTCAGTTACCTTGACGTCGTATTGGTTGCCAAAACTGATGATTGACCGGAATAATTTGGAATGTTGGAAGCGATCCAGGGCTGTTACGGAGAAAGCTCCGCTTTGAGTCAACAGGAGGCAATTGCTAAACCGGGAATATCCGATTTCAAGTCGCTCTTGCTCCATGAACAAGGTATTAACTCCTTTGCGCGCTCCCTGGGGAGCTCGAAATACTCCCATACAATTGGGACCGATCACCCTGGTTTCAGCGGGTTTAAGTTTGTCAACCCTGGTTATGAATTCTTCATAATCAACATCCGGCGGGATTCCCGGAATGAGTATGACAGCTTTGGGTGGATTGTTTTGAAGCTCCTTCATGAAGCCTTCAATGAACTTCGCGGGAGCAGCATATACGACCAAATCGATTTGTTTGCCGACAGCCTGCAAATCCGAATACAAGGGATAGGTCTTGTTGTCGAAAGAGATAGAACCGCCCTTGGGATTAATAGGGTATAGGTCATCCCTGTCCATATCATGAAGGAGATGAACAATATCCCTTCCCAGACTATAGCGCTGCAAATCACTGGAAACACCGATTACCGCAACACCGTTCGGATTAAAAAATCCATCGAGATTTGCGGCGTTGATAGGCGCGACCGGCTGTTTTCCCTCGCTGACAGAAACGAATTCCGCAAACCCATCAATAGCAACAAAGCGCCCATCCTCGGTTATCACAAAGGGATTCACATCCAAACTGGTGATAATGTATTTGGGGTCATGCTTCATACCCGAAGAATAGTGATAAGCCAATTGGCTGATAGAGCAAATCGTCCTGGCAAATAGTCCAAGGTACTCCTCCTTTCTGCCTATTTGCTCCCATTTGTGCCTGATATTCAGGGTGTTGACCATTTTATCAGCTTCTTCCGCACTCAATGGAGGCAGAAACAGATTAGCCGGGTCGTAGTGCGCGGCAAAAAACTCCGCATCATCTCCGCCTTTGCTAATTGTCAATACAGAGCCAAACGCAGGGTCCTCCTTGAATCCTATCAGGACTTCATACCCAAGAGCCTGGGTGTGGGGAATATATTCGACTAATAAAAATCCGTCTATGTCGGGTTGAGCATCTTCTTCAAAATGAGAAAGCACCTCTTTCTTCATCTGTTCGGTTGCGAATTGCACGAATAAAGGATCTAAATAATCGATGCGCTTTACACCGCCATATTTTTGCTTATGTGATACCTGGGATGACACAACTTTCAAAATAATCCTGTTTGAAAACTGTTGAAGCAGGTTCCGATCGATCTCGGAGGAGGATTTTACAAAGGCATGTCGCGGGGTGTCCAATCCCATGCTTTCCAGAATTTTATACACTTCAAATTCATACAGCGTCACTCGATTTCCTTGCTGCGCATTTCGCAGAACATCGTCAATATTTTGGATGATTTCGGGGCTAAGTGGCATGATATTTCCTGTGAAAGGTGGTTGGATCAATATGGTTGTTTGTGTTTCGTTGAGAATACTTGCGCGCTATTCAAATAACAAGGGGAAACCTTGTGTTTTGATGTATTTGGACTTCCGCGAATTACGTTTATTACTTCCTCCCGCAGTGATAAATCTACTGAAATTGACGAAAAACTATTTGATATGTCAAATTTTGAATCATCAATAATAGACAACTAAAATAAGGAAGTAGATGTACAAGGACGATCGGCTGTTGTTTTTGCTTTCAAAAGCCCAACATAAGCTGGCGACATATTTGAAAAAGACCTTGGCAGACAAGGGGATTAAGGTTACCGGTGTACAGACGGGAATACTGTTTTTGTTGAAACACAAGCCGCGGACCATGACAGAGTTGAGCAAAGAATTGTCAATCGATAACTCCGCCATAACCGGTTTAGTGGACAGGCTGGAGCGATCCGGTTTTGTAAGAAGAGAGATGAATCCCTTGGATCGCAGAACCTTTTTGATTTCTCTTACGGACCCGGGACTTGAAGAAATAAAAAAAGCTAAAGCAGTTGTTCATGCTGTTAACGCTGAAATCAAAAGGGATTTTACCGAAGAGGAAGTGGAGGTATTTAAACGTATCTTGCACAGCATGTTGACAAAATTTGAATACTCTTCAATACCCAATTGATGTTTCAAAAGCAGCGGCTAATCAAACCAAAAGCGATGATAACGACTCCGACAAATGGAAGAATCAATTATTCACTGGTTACTAAGCAAAAGAAATAATTTTCAACCGGAAACTATAACTTCTCTCGGGCAGTGGAAGGGTACCATGAGGGAACGGTTTACAGAATGGGAATTCACCATTGATAGAGCCATTGCCTTCGGTTTTGAAGCGGATAGGGTTGCATATGCATTTATAGCCGGATTCAGAGCGGCACTGCAGCATTTGATTCCAAGCCTTGATCCCCGGTTGTTTGTTTCCTTTTGTATCACGGAAGAAAGTGGAAATACACCAAAAGCGATCAAATCGACCTTAAAGGCTTTGGACGATTCTGAAAACCAATGGGAGTTAAACGGCAAGAAAACATTTATTACAGGTGCTGCCGAAGCCGATCAGATTTTCGTGGCGGCATCAACCGGGAAAGATAAAAAAGGGCGAAATCGGATAAAGCTTGTGAGGCTGGATAGCGGGTTACCCGGTATAAAGATCCGGGAGATGTCTCCCTTGCCTTTTATCCCGGAAATATCCCATGGAAAAGTAAACTTTTTAAATGTCGGGCTATCCCGGGAATCCATTTTACCGGGTGACGGATATTCGGATTATGTAAAACCATTTCGCATTATTGAGGAAATCCATGTAACAGCAGCCTTACTGGGATATCTGGCACGAGTCGTAATGGAATACAAGTGGGATCGTACATATCTGGAAAAAATAGTAGCTTTGATAAAGCTGGCCAGAACTTTGTGGCATTCGAATCTGCAATCCCCGGATACCCATATCGCTTATGCCGGATTTTCTCAACTCATACAGCAGTTGATCGAAAAAATGTCACCTCTTTGGAAAACTGTTCCCGACAATACAAGGAAAAGCTGGGAAAGAGACCAGGCAATTCTGGGTATTGCGGAAAAGGCCAGAAAAAAGCGATTGGAAAATGCCTGGCAAACAGTGTCCGAGTTTTAGATTATTTTGCATCAAGCTTATCCCGATTGTAAAAATCATCATTCCAAAGATTCGAATTAACAGGGATATCGGAAAAATTTTAACAAGAAACAGGAACTCCCATGAAATTCAGCAGCATTGAAGATGTAAAACTAAAATTGGAAAAAACAGGGTATATTTGTTCAAGAACAGTGGCAACGGTTGTGTTTTTGGCCTTTGAGACTCAAAAGCCGATATTGGTGGAAGGACCCGCGGGTGTCGGTAAAACCGAATTGTCCAAGGCTGTGGCCAAAGCCCTTAACCGCGAAATGATACGTCTGCAGTGCTACGAAGGATTGGATGAAGCCAAAGCACTCTACGAATGGGAGTATGCAAAACAGCTTTTGTACACACAAATGGTGAAGGACAAAATTGACGATGTTGTTGCCGGCGCAAAAAACCTGAATGAAGCAGTGGACAAGATAGCCGGACAGGATGATGCTTTCTTCTCCGAGCGATTTATTCAACCGCGACCCCTTCTTAAAGCCATTAGCTCAGATGATCCGGTGGTTTTGCTGGTGGATGAGGTAGACAAATCCGATCCGGAGTTTGAAGCCTTTTTGCTGGAAATATTGAGCGACTTCCAGGTGACGATTCCCGAAATTGGTACCAGGCAGGCCTTGGAAATTCCATTTGTTATTCTCACCTCCAATAACTACAGGGACATGAGTGACGCCCTGAAACGACGTTGTATCCATCTCTACATCGATTACCCTGATAAGGATCTTGAATTGCAAATCGTCAACCTTAAGCAACCAGCCATTCAACAAAAACTGGCACAACAGGTTATCGATACTATCCATGAAATCAGAAAGCTGGATTTGAAAAAGAAGCCTTGCACTTCGGAGACTTTGGATTGGGCTCAATCCTTGATATCTCTCCAAATCAAGGATCTGTCAGCCGACCTCGTCACCGAGACCTTGAATATGATTTGCAAATATCGCTCTGATGTAGAGTTGGTAAAGCAGAATATCGATGATATTTCTCAAAATGCAGGCCTGTTATGATTGAAACGGTCCTTAGTTTCGTATCTTGTTCACGGGCTGCCGGGTTGCGAATATCCTCAGCCGAGGTTTTGGATTGCGTAAAACAGCTGGAATACCTCGATCTGCTGGATGAACCCGTTTTTAAAGATGTGTTGCGGGCCAATTTTGCCAAAAGCCGACGGGAACAGGCGAAATTCGATCATTTGTACCAGCTTTTTTTCAAGGAATTGCGCAGTGAAGCAAGCATTCCCCACACCGGGAGCGTTGCTGTCTGGTCGGATCAACTGCTGGATGAGATAGGGGAATCACTGGAAGGTGATGAAGCACTTCCTGCTATTTTGGATTTTTTGAACGGAAATCCGTTACGATATCTGGAGCAAATCAGAGACTTGCAAACCATCGATAGTGGTGACCTTCAGGGAATTAATTCCAGTTTTGCACCACTGGTCAGGCGGCTTGAGATCATGTCGCAGATTAACGCCGTTGGCACCGCGATCGAACGATTCCTTGCTACCAATCGCTCTAATATCAGTTGGGAAAATCGCAAGGCGATCGATATCAATTTCAGGGATAGACTGAATAATGCCAGGCGCCTCCTTCGAGAAGACCCGGAAGATTATACTGAAAACTTCAGCCAAGGTACCTCTTACGAGCAATACATGGGGCAATTGGGTCAAAAAACCTTCTTTTCTCTCACAAAGAGAGAAATAGAGGAGATGAGAGATGTTATAGAACAGCTGGTTCGGAAGCTAAAAGACACGGCCCAGAGAAGATATGCCAAGCAGAAAAGAGGGGTGCTGGATATTAAAAAAACCTTGCGCATTGCCTCACGTTATCAAGGAATACCGGTTGAACTTGTGTTTCGCAACAAGCCGAAACGTAAAGGTAAAATTGTTACTCTTTGCGATGTTTCGGGATCTGTCTGGTCTGCAGCCAAATTCATGCTGAATATGCTGTATTCGCTGCAGGATTGCTTTTTGCAGGTTCGAAGCTTTATATTTGTTTCCGATTTGGCGGAAGTAACCCAGACCTTCGAAAAATATGAAATCAACAAAGCGGTCGATAAGGCTTTAAAAGAAGCGGACATTAATTATGACGCTTCAACGGATTATGGTCGAACGCTACGTCAATTCAAACAAAAATATCTGGACATTTTAAATAAAAAGACAACTTTCATTATTATTGGTGATGGCAGAACAAACTATACCAATCCTGAAGAGGAAATCCTGGGTGAGATTCGGGATAAGTGCAGACGAATCATCTGGTTAAATCCGGAAACGCATTTGTTCTGGTATACCGGTGATAGCCGCATGAAAACATATGAAGCATATTGCAATGAAACCCGGCACTGCCAGAACCTGAACCAGCTGCTGGATTTTATTAAAACGCTGGTGCTCTAGAAAATGCAACTTGATGGGTTACTTTTGAGACGAAAGGTTTGATGAATCCTGAATCCTACCCAATAGTTATACCGCGAATAAACTCCAAAAAAAAACAGTTGCCAAAGACCCTACGAGAACCCATTGTTTTTAACGCCAACCGCCAACCGCCAACCGCCAACCGCCAACCGCCAACCGC
>JANQLH010000435.1 GCA_028280735.1 SAR324 cluster bacterium
TGCCCTGGTTTTGACCCAGATCATCATGAACAAGGCCAAGGAAGACAATACTATCCTGCCTGTTTCCCTCTTGCATTTGGTAATTCAGTACGGCGAAAGTCATCTTCATGAGTTCTTTGACAAATATCTGGAAACGACCATTGAAAATTACCTCGGCTACAGAAAACAGATGGATGACCAGCTCAAGAACTATATGGAGATGGGTATGGATTTCAAGTCTTTCACGGAAAGAGCGTTACAGAACATGAATCCCATGAACCTGTTTTCTTTGAATACCGACAGTGATAAAAAGGATGACAAAAAAGGAGATTGACATGATTGGAAAGACATTAGATCAGCTTAAAATTGGTGATGCGGAACAATTCAGCAAGACGATTGCTGAATCGGATATTTATCTGTTTGCGGGAATCACCGGAGATTTGAATCCGGCTCACATTGATGAGGAACACGCAAAAAACACTCGTTTCGAGAAAAGAATTGCACACGGTATTTTGGTGGGTGGTTTGATTTCAAGCGTTATTGGTATGAAACTTCCAGGTCCGGGAAGCATTTATCGAGAACAGCAGTATAAATTTTTAGCTCCCGTATTTATTGGTGACACGATTACGGCAAGAGTCGAGGTTGCGGAGTTAATTCCGGAAAAGAATAAGATTGTCCTGCAAACGACATGTGTCAATCAGGATGGCAAGGTAGTCATTGATGGTTCAGCTGTCATTCATCCACCGTTGAAAAAGTAGGTATATTGCGTTTCCGGTTGTGCCTGACAGCCCATCTTTTTATTTATGAAGAAAGTTGGGTTTGGAATCCACTCCTTTTGGTGAACCATCAACCCGTTTATTACTTGCAGCCTGCATTCTTCTTTTACTTTCCCTGTCTTGATATCTTGGAAAAAATCTAGGCGTTTGTGAAAGCAGCAACCGGATTTAAACGCAATGAGATATTTTGAGTCGTTTATTTTTATACAATTCTTCCGTTTTCTTCTAAAGCCAAGTCTGTTGTTGGAAATACAATTAAAACTAGTCTATAATGCTGCACTAAAGCATCAATCCCAATTTACAGGGAACGTTTGAGATAGCAGATAACATGTCTCTAATAATTGCCTGAAGGTAAAATAGCTAAACCCTTATCCAGCCTTGTGCCAGATACCGGAATTCAGCTTGAAGATTAAAGCATTGCAAAGACAAGCAAAAACCGGCTGAATGCTGAAAGCACTGAAACCCGAAGAGTCAAGCTGCTTTTAATGCTTTTATTGGTTTGGGTTAAACTGGTTTTCGGTCAGGCACTAACTAACCAAGAGGGAAACAGTTTGATCTAAACGGATAGACCCGCAACCAAGATTGTTGAAGATCTGATGGCAGAGTATATTACAATAAATATAAAATTTTATACCGGCACGGAGAAGGAAACCAATCTGACACACTACGATTATGTAAAAGGGGTCGATTTTAAAGTTAAGCAAGGCACACGTTTAAGAACCGTTCTTAAGCAAATCGGATTCAAGAAAAAATCCCGCCATAACTTTTTTCTTAATAGCGAAAGAATTCATACACTTACAAAATTAAACGACAAGGATCAGATATCCTGTCTTACTGCGACAGGTGGTGGGTAAGGATTAAGGCTTTTATGTATTTGAGCAACTATTTAACAGGGAGGAGGAAATGAAGCAGGAAGTCAAAGGAACCAATAATAAAGTACTGGAGATTGATCTGGGTACTCAGCGTTTTGAGACGGTTCGGATCAGTGAAGAAGACAGACGTATGTACATAGGAGGAAAAGGGCTTGCTACCAAGCTAATGTACGATCGAATGAAGATCGGTGCTGATCCTTTGGGGGAAGACAATATTTTGGTGATTACCACCGGAGTGTTGATGGGGACCGGAGCACCGGTGTCAGCCCGGTTTTCTGCTGTATCCAAGTCGCCACTAACTGGTCTGCTTTGCCATTCATCCTGCGGAGGTCCTTTTGGAAACGCTTTAAAAACCGAGGGCTGGGATGGATTAATAATAAAAGGAAAGGCAAAGGAGAAAACCAGACTTGTCATTACGGCGGATGGGGTTGAATTTCACAACGCCGACGATTTGTGGGGCAAGGGAGCGTCGGAGACACAGGAAATCCTGGGGAAGAAAACATCATCTTGTGTCATCGGTCCTGCGGGAGAGAACCTGGTGAGGTATGGAAATATTGTATCTGGTGAGCGTTTTTTGGGCAGGGGAGGCCTTGGTGCAGTGATGGGTTCCAAAAACCTCAAAGCGATATCGGCGATTGGTAAGACCTACAAAATCCTGCCGGTTAATGATGAAAAATATCAAAAAAAGAAAAAACGTGCACAAAAATATCTAAAAGCCAGTCCATATATTGAAAACTACAAACTCTACGGCACCAATGCCAATACCAATTTTAACAACGTGGCCGGAATTTTGCCCATCAAAAATTTTACCGAAGGCAAGTCCGACGAGGCATATAAAATATCCGGTGAGCATATTAAGGTCGAACACCAGACCAAGTTTCATACCTGTAAATATTGCCAGATTCAATGCAGTAAAAAAGGAACGTTTGATTCTGAAACTCTTCCGGTTCCCGAATTTGAAACGTCGGTTTTGCTGGGGTCAAACCTGGGAATTTATGACACCGTGAAAATAGCAAATTGGAACAGGATTTGCGGGGACATGGGCATGGACACCATCTCGGCCGGAGGAACCTTAGCCTGGGTAATGGAAGCAACAGAAAAAGGCTTGGTTCAATCCGATCTGAAGTTCGGCTCTGACGAAGGCATAACCGAAGCCCTGAACGATATCGCACATATGAACGATTTCGGCGCAGAAATGGGAATGGGAAGCCGGTATCTATCTGATAAATATGGGGGTAAAGATTTTGCCATCCAAGTGAAGGGATTGGAAATGGCCGCATACGATCCCAGGGGGTCTTATGGACATGGTCTTTCATATGCTGTTGCCAACAGGGGGGCTTGTCATTTGTCCACATCATTGATGGTGCTTGAGGTATTCATGCATTTTCTTAAGCCTTATACCACACGAAACAAGCCAACCATGGTTAAGTATTTCGAAAACTTCTTCGCCGGTATCAATTCCATGCACACCTGCGTTTTTACTGCTTTCGGATACACCACCGAACCTCCCGCAGTGAAGTTCTCACCGACGCCGATTTTACGTCAGCTAATGACCTATACTCCTAAACTGGCTTTAGCTTCCATGGATGTTAGTGTTTATTCCCAGTTGTGGTCGTCTATTACCGGCCAAAAGATGTCCATGTGGGAATTTTTAAAAGCCGGTGAGAGAATCCACGTGCTGGAGCGCTATATCAACACTCTGGAAGGTGTCAACAGAAAAGATGATACACTGCCGGGAAGGCTGTTAAACGAAGGAATCGCTTGGGATAAAAAGAACAGGTCGGTACCCCTGGAAAAAATGCTCGATCGGTATTATAAAGAACGCGGTTTTGATTCGAATGGGATTCCTACAGATCGACTGTTAAATAAACTGGGGATTCAAAAACTGCAAAATGCCGTTTAAGCGATACGATCAAATGCTCTTTAATAAATTGATTTTTCCGATTTCTCCTAAGGCCAAAATCGTATCAGTTTTCGTGAACACGTAGTCAGGGTGCGGCATAATGGTGGATTTGGAATTGCTTTTGTGTGGATCTTTGATCATTATGATCGACACATCAAACCGGGCTCTAATATCCAACTCCAGAATTGATTTTCCCACAAACGATTTGGGAACGGCTATTTCCGCCAGGGAATAGCCTTCCATAAAATGGACCGTATTCCCTGTTTGGTCCGTTTTGATTTGACTGGCAAAAGATGATGCCAAATCCCTTCGTTTGACTTCTTTATGATAAGCCACGTAAATATCCCTTCTCCAAATCATTCCCAACAGCTTTGTCGGATCTTTGGCTTCAACAACGGGAATACCCTCCAAGGAGCTTTTATTGAGTTTTTGCAGTACCGTCTGGCAGTTATCTCCGGGATCAGCTGTGATCACATCCTTTATTGCCACATCTCCTACAATCAGCAGGTCCTGTAACAGGTCCTTGTCATAAAGAAGTTCCTTAATGTTGTTTAGCGAGATAATGCCGGAAAGCTCTCCGGACGAATTCAAAACCGGAAAATAGGGATCTTTGGCCGTTAACAAGCGTTCAATTAGCTGGTCAAAAGTCTGGGTTTCATTCAGGGTTTCCGCATTTTTGGAATAGATATCCTTCACAAATAACGATTCCATGATGTTGATTTCCGATCCGGTTTTGATATGGACATTACGACGAACAAGCGCAAGGGTGTAAATGGACTCCCGGGACAGGGTGGAACTGATGGCTGTACTGACAATGCAGGTTAGCATGAGTGGTAAAATGATCGTGTAGTTGTTGGTCAGTTCAAATATCATGATGATAGCTGTGATGGGAGCATGGGTAACTGCCGAGACCAAACCTCCCATGGCAACCAAGGCATAAGCCCCCGGATCTGCAGCTGTTTCCGGGAAAAACCTGTTCAGAGTATCTCCATAGTAGACTCCGGTCATGGCTCCTAAAAATAGGGAAGGAGCAAAAACACCTCCGGCACCTCCTGATCCGATGGTAATTGAGGTAGAAACGATTTTGATCAGGATCAGGAAGACGGCTATTTGACCTATCGTTTGTCCATGCAAAGCGTGATTGATAGATTCATAACCAACTCCCATAATTTCGGGGAAAAACACGGCGATACATCCGACCAGAAAACCACCAATGGCGGGTTTTAAGTAAGAAGGCAGCTTGATTTTTTTTTCGAAGAAATCTTCGGCAAGATAGATCGATTTTATGAAAATAGCGGCAATTACAGCGATTATAACCGCCATAAGCAGGTAAAACCACATCTCTGAATAGGAATTAAGGGTGTATTCAGGTATCTGGAATTCAGCGAAGTTCCCTATAAAACCGTGGGAAATAACCGTGGCCATCACCGAGGAGATAACAATCGGTGAGAATTGAGCAAAAGCAAAGTTCTGAAGAATAATCTCAACGGCAAACAAGGCTCCGGCTATGGGAGCATTGAATGCAGCGGCAATACCCCCGGCTGCCCCGCAACCGACGAATGTCTTCATCCGCTGGCTGGACACCTTAAATAACTGCCCAATTGCCGATCCAATACTTGAACCGATCTGAACTATCGGACCTTCCCTGCCTACCGAGCCTCCCGTACCG
>JANQLH010000002.1 GCA_028280735.1 SAR324 cluster bacterium
TGATTTTCCGGAGCCCAGCCCAAGGTGGCGCTCCTTAATTTCGATACCCCGAGCGGTGTATAATTTTCTGAAAGCATTCTTAAGTCCGTTAATTTCAATAGGATCTCCCAAAATAGTACCAGTACCGTGGGTTTCAATATAGGTTACGCTTGCCGGGTCAATTCCGGCTTTTTGATAAGCGCCGACCAACAACCTTTCTTGTGCGGCTGGATTAGGAGCTGTGGGTGAGTTTGTTTTACCGCCATGATTTAAAGCAGACTCTTTGATAATTCCATATATATGATCCCCATCTGCTTCCGCGGCGGATAATGCTTTCAATAGGATAGCCCCTGATCCCTCACTGCGGACATAGCCGTTCGCCCGTTTATCAAAGGTATAGCATTGTCCGCTTTCAGAAAGCATTCCCCCGTGAGTCATGGAAACGGTCAAATTCGGATCCAGTATTACGTTAACTCCACCGGCAATTGCCATCTTACTTCTACCTGAGCGAATTAGTTCTATTGCCCGGTGGGTAGCTACCAATGAACTGGAGCAACCCGTATCAATTGATTCGCTTGGACCGTGTATATCCAAAAAGTAAGAGGTTCGATTAGAAATCATAAAGTGGAACTGCTGGGCACCCAGAGTGTTATAATCGAGCGTGGTCACTCCCACAAACAGTCCTGTATCCGTTCCTGACAAGTCCGAGGCACGATAACCCCCATCTTCAATGGTTTTCCATACGGTTTCCAGAAACACCCTCAATTGCGGGTCCATATATTCCGCTTCCCGCGGTGATATATTGAAAAACAGGGCGTCAAACTTATCCACTTCGTTTATAAACCCTCCCCATTTTATATTGGTCTTATTAGGGTCCTGAACGGGATTCTGATAGTATGATTTCCAATCCCAACGGTCCTTTGGAATTTCTGTAATCATGCTTTTACATGCAGACAGGTTTTGCCAAAAGGAATAGACATCGTCGGATAAGGGAAAGACACCGTGCATCCCAATAACGGCTACTTCTTGTGGGTCGGTGCGGCTTGATCTCCCTGAATCAAGTGGGTTGACTTGGGAGACAGCTAAGTGAGTTTCCTGTCTGGCCGGCGGATTGACCGGAGTTTCGTTAGTACTTTCTATGGTTGCATCTGATTCGATTTTACCGGAATGAAGAATGGCCTCTTTATATTTTTTGAATAAATCTTTGACAATCGATTCAATTGTTGAATGACCGAAGAAGATATCCGGTGTTATTCTGATATCGTATGTTGTCCCTATTTTCTCTGATAATTGAGTGAACAGGATGGAATCAAAGCCATAGTCACTCATATTCTTCTTCGGAGAGACCTTATCTTTAGAAAGTTCTAAAATATCCGAAACAATATCCAAAACACCGTCTTGAAATCTATCCTGATGTTTTTCCGTTGGATTTGAATAGATTGTAAAAGACGGTGTTGCTGCAGAAGAATCGGTGTTGACAATGGCCTCTTCCAAAATTGGCTTTATGGATTCCGGCTTTTCTTTGATCGGCCTTACGGTAAGCTCTTTCAGCGCCACCAAAACCCTGCCTTCTTTGCTCAATAGCAGGGCATTGTATTTTTTTTCATCCGATGACTCTGCATTAGCCAGCCAGGCGTGGACATACTGAGGCGTGCTGGAGATATCTAAAATTTCAATTTCCTGCAAAACATAAGGCAGATATATCAAATCGTGATCAAGCCCTGTTCTGTACCCCAGTGCAACCATTGTTTGAATTGCTGAATCGGTCAAGGTAGGATGCAATCCAAATTGATGACGATCTTTCGCTTGCTCTAAATTTAACTCAATAGATGACAGCGCCTCCCGATCGTTATAGGCAAACTGCTTAATTCCTTGAAAATTCTTACCAATCAACACTTTTTGATAGTATTTCTCAATATCGTTGTCTTTTCCCTGACAGCGATTCAAAATGGCATCAATATCCACAAACTTCTCAAGCGATTCATCTTCAGGTTGATCGGTATATGAGAAGATCCCTTGTGAGTGGTGGGTTCTTTTGTTGTCTTCAGCAAGCGAACTGATTTTAAAGTTGTACCTGTCCTTTTGTAAAAACAGGTTTACAGAAACATCCTTTGTTGTGTCTGAGATAATCAGGGGATTGGAAAAAACAATGTCATTAATTTTAGCTATGCGATGTGATGGCTTCGCCAGATTGCCGGCCCTCCGAATCATTTCAAGGTGAACAACGGCCGGTAGGACATCACTGTGATCTTTAATAAAGAACTCAGTACCGGAAAATGTTTTTTTCCAGGATATCTGATCAAAGGTCGATTCGTTGTGATCAAGCAGAGATAAAGATGTGTCACGTCTTTCAGATATCCAATAACGCTCTTGGGCAAAGGGATAGAGTGGGAGGGGAATCCGGGTCGGTTTCTCTCCTGAATACAACAGATCCCATTCAATATCTTCACCATTTACCCACCATTCGGCTAGCTGCAAGAAATCTTTCCGAACAAGTGCATCTGTGATTGTATTTTGCCTTTCTTTGCCTTCAGGTAGATGACTGAGCGTTGTTTCTCCCATCAGTGTGTTGCCGGTAACAACATTGTCTATGTTTTCATGTCCCAGCAGGTAATGATTGAGTTTTTCAAGGAGTTCGCTTACATCGGAAACGATGAATGCTGCTCGCTCCTCCAATGCTTCACGACCGATTTGTAAGGTGTAGGCTATATTCGCAATATTCAGTGCCAGGGATTGGTAAGATGACTTCTCTTTAGCCTCCAACTGCGTTATTGTTTCTTTTTCGAAAAACAGAGCCATGTTTTTGGCATGGCTTTTCAGCCTTTCTCTGCTCATGGCCGAAAGCACGATGATCTGCGGGCCAATGCCTGACGTTTTCTTTTGAAACATCGGTATTTCGTATTCTTCCAGCACAAGTTGGGCATTTGCTCCGCCGGCCCCAAAGGAATTAATGCCGGCTCGCCTTGGATAGCTTCTGACTCCACTTCCGTCTTTCACCGCAGGCTGTTTCCATTCCGATAAATTATGTTGAACATAAAACGGAGAGTCCGAGAAATTGATAGTGGTGTTTAACACTTCAGAATGTATGGACGGAACCAGCTGCTTGTGCTTCATTTGCAGCAAAACCTTTGTTAGTTGCGATATTCCGGATGCAGACTCCAAATGACCAATATTTGCTTTTACCGATCCTATTGAACAGAATTGCGTTTCATCGGTAAATTTTCTGAAAGCATCGCTCAGTCCCTTGATTTCAATTTGGTCCCCCAAGGGAGTGCCTGTACTTTGTGCTTCGATATAACTGATTGTATTGGGATTGATGTTAGCTTTTGTCAGTGAGTTGAGGATAAGATCGGCTTGCGCTTTAGGATTAGGAACCGTAAAACCGCTTGTTCTGCCACCATGATTTAATGAACTCGCTTTTACTACCGCGTAAATATGGTCATTATCCTCCTTGGCCCTGTTAAGCGGTTTTAATAATATTGCTCCGACGCCTTCACCCGGGACATAACCATCGCCGCCTTCACCAAAACTGCGGGATTTTCCTTCGCTGGAAGCGAGCTTCAATTGGCTTAATTGAATATATTTGTTTTGATGGATCGATATGTTCACTCCTCCGGCAATGGCACAATCGATATCCCCGCTGCGAATGCTTTCGCAAGCCAGATGCACCGCTGTTAATGAAGATGAACACATAGTATCAATAGACATGCTTGGGCCGTGAAAATCGAAGAAGTATGAAATTCGATTGCTAATTGAGGCAAAAGGTGAGCTGTAAGACTCCAAAGCTCCCTCCTTTGATTGCTCTGCTCCCAGCAATTGGTATTCCCCCCACATAACACCCACAAACACCCCGACCGTTTCTTTGGACAGAGCGCTTTTTGTATAACCGGCATCTTCCAATGTATGATGAACCGTTGTCATAAAAAGGCGTTCCTGCGGATCCAAATATGCAGCCTGCTTTGGCGGAATATTAAAAAACAGTGGATCAAATTTGTCTACATCGTCAATAAATCCGCCCCACTTATGATATATTGTGCCTGATTTGTTCTTATCCGGATCATAACCCGATTTGACATCCCATCTTTCCTTCGGCACTTCTGTTATACAGTCTTTTCCGCTCTTCAGGTTTTCCCAATACTCGTCCAGATTTTTTGCCATTGGATAGCGCCCGCTGACGCCAATTATCGCAATATCATTTGATTCATCTGTTTCTTTCACCAAAACAGCATCATCCCTGCTATCGGGCTGATGATTTTCTTGTTGACTGTTTGATTCCTGATTAAAGGAAGATTCAGACGAGTTGCCTTGTGCCAGTTTTCTCAGCATCTCCCTGATTGCCTCCCTGTCTCCTTCTAAAACTGCAATTCCACTTCCTTGCAATGTCAAGCACCGGGAGAAGGCATTCAGACCTGATGTTGTCGACAGAGTCCAAATGTCCGAATCATTTGCCTTCGAGCTTGCTTCATTGTTTGCAGAGTTCATCCCTCCTTCCAGCCATAAAGGCCAATTAACGGAAACCGTTTTACCGTATCGTTTCTTTTTTAAACCAAGTGTTTCCCGCCAAGCGGAAAAGTTGTCCATAAAACTGTTGCCATAGGCATAGTCGCTTTGACCGACATTACCAAAGGTTGCCGCAACAGACGAAAACATGACAAAGAAATCCATTTTTTCATTGCGGGTCACCTTATCGAGAAAAACAGTGCCGAATACCTTGGGGGCTACAACATCCTTAATTTCATCAGGCGTCTTATTTAACACGAGCGAATCCCGAATTACACCGGCGGCGTGTATAACGCCATTGATCTTTCCGAATGTCTGTCTGGCCTTGTTGTAAATATCTGTTACATCCTGCTCGATCGAAACATCTGCTTCCAGGTACAACACCTGGGAGCCGGCTGCTTTTAATGCTTCTATTTTTGTTTGCTGTTGGCTACTTAGTTTCGAACGACCGACCAGGACTAACTTTGCTTTCACTGATTTTGCCAGATACTCGGCAAATATGAGCCCAAGACCGCCGGCACCCCCAGTTATCAGGTAAACCCCCCGCTCTTTTAAATGCAGCCCTTCATCCGTAGGCACATCAGAGGGTAGCGGTGTGACTTCACCGATTTGGGCGATATATCTTTGTTTGTCTCTGTAGCGGATATCTGCTGATTTAAATGGTTCTGTCCGTAATTCGCTCAGAATGATATCGGCCTTTGCGTTCAAGTGGGCATCGATCTCGATGGATTTGAATGACAGTTTTGGATGTTCCTTATGAATTGTTTTAACCAATGCGCCAATGGCCAAATATTGAGGTTGAGGTTCGTCCTGACTGGTTTCATGAATCACCAGAACTTGGCTTTTTTGCTTCGGCACCAACCTCATTAAAGCCTTGCTTAGAAAAACAAGCGAATACACGCCGCGGTGGAGTTGATCGAGCAAGGACGTCTCATCATCAGTGAAACGCTCTTTAGACCACATATGAATAATAGTGGTGGGGATGATGCCTTGCTGTTTCAACTCATTTATTAAGCGCAGGTAATCCTCCGGGCTTTGCGGGCATATTTCATATGATCCGTTGCTCAACTCACGAAATGCCGCTCCTGGCTTTACCTGAATTGTCCGGAAGTTACTATTTAAGGCGTTTAAATGCTGTTGCAGCCCAGCGGATAATTCGGAAGTTTCATTAAAAACCAGAACATCACCATCTATTCGATGCTTATTGTCTATTGGGGTTTCCTTCCAATGGGTTGTTAAAAACACCATTTGAGAGGCGTTTCCGGGCTGATGACTTGGGACCTTATCTTCTAGCGGAAGGTTAATTCCCATTTCCTTTTCAATATAATCGGCAAGTTTATTAATGGTAGGGTATTCAAAAAGCAGCGTCGGATACAACTGTGCTTCCAGCTTTTGTTCCAGCATCCGTCCCAGTTTAAGCAATCCTGTTGATTCGAGGCCCAAATCGTAAAAACCGGTATTTAATTTAACATCATCAACGGGGATGTTTTGCATATCAGCAATCATGGATTGCACAACTTTCTTCAGCGATCCCCGAGAATCTGCTTTTTTTATCTCCTTATCTTCGCGATCAATCGAAACAAGGTCTTCTCTCTCCCTTGCAGAAGAGCTGCTTTCCTCAACCCGGTCATTGGTGGTTGGATGAACGTTTTTTAGTTTGGTAATTAGACCTTTCGCACGGATCTGTTTTGCAGTCAGTTTTTTAAATGAAGCAACGATTGTCCCGTCGGCGTTGTACAGTTTGTAAGCATTATGCACAACATCCGTTGACTGATTCATTTTTTTGGGTTTCTCAACATATACGAAACACTGATCTTCAAGCGGCTTAAATGCTCTGAAGGATTCTATGAAGATGGGAATAAAAGGTTTCTGATCGCTTACCTCGATTCGATGAAACAAAAAAGGAAAGAAAGTCGAACAATCGAGCAGTGCCGGATGCAGATAGAAATCGTTCACGTAATTAGCGGCCAGCTCACCCAAACGGATTTCAGCCAGCAGGCTTTCTGAATTGACATACACATCACCCAATCCCTTCATGAACTCGAAATGGACAGTACCGACTTTTCTCGCATCGTTGTAAATGAATTCTATGTTTTTCTTCTCTAAGGCCTTTTGTTTTAGATCGTTTAAATTTAAAGACTCTGATAAAACTTCCCTGTTTTGATGCAATTCACAGGTACAGTTTTGTACCCATTCCGAATGCATTTTTTGGTTATTCCGGATCTTTACACTGCTAACTGTAATCAGCCCGACATCTGAAGACATTTTTAGGGAAATCTGCAACTTCTGGTCAAAATCTTCAGTTGTGGCAAGAGGTTCGATAAAGAGGATATTTCGCAACTCCACTTCCCGGAGAGCAAAACCCTTTGCTTTTAACAGTCTATAAATCATGTCAAGAAAAGTGACACCCGGCATGATTCGCGTACCGTGGACCCGATGGTCCCTTAAAATTCGATTGTCATTGGTTACGATCGCACTAAAACTGAAACCGTTTGTTGAGCTCATTTCATGTCCATTCTGGTACGTTAAATCTCGATTGGATCCTCAGTGAATTGAATGACTACTTGATTGTTTGGAACCTGGTCCCTCATCAGTTCCTCGATATGAGGCAGGGGATCGATGTTTTTTGATTCGGGAATATCCACTGGATATCGGGTATGAGGTGGTTTGGGTGCGTTGTTCTTTTCCAACCAATATCTTTTCCGATGAAAAGTAACCGGTGGAAGTGGCTTTTTTATAACCTCAAAATCCCCGAACGTTTGATGATCGTATTCACTGACAAGGATATGCGCATTTGTTCCTCCAAACCCGAACGAGCTGATCCCGGCTTTCCTGATACCGCGAGGTGAAATCCATTCGGAAAGCTCCTTGTTCGGATAAAAAGGAGAACCAGGGAAATCAAACCGCGGGTTGGGATTTGTGCAATTCAGAGTGGGGGGTATTTGTTTGTGATGAATAGACAACACTGTTTTGATGAAACTCGCTATTCCTGCGGCACTTAATAGATGGCCTAGATTTGTTTTGACACTGCCGATGGCACAAAACTCCTTTAATTCAGTAGATTTCCTAAACACCTTCGTTAACGCCCTTAATTCAATGGGATCTCCTATCATCGTGCCTGTGCCATGTGCTTCAATATAACTGATTTCATCAGGACTTATGCCGGCTTTATTAATTGCTTCTTGAATTACCTCTATTTGGGCCTCGGGGTTTGGAGTTGTAAAACCCATTGTTTGACCATCGTTATTCGTTGCAGTCGAATCAATAACAGCATATATGTGATCACCATCTGAAATGGCCCTTTCCAGAGTTTTCAAAAATACAGCACCGCAACCTTCTCCGGGAACAAACCCGTTAGCTTTTTCATCAAATGTATGGCATTTTCCATCCGGTGAGAGAGCTTTGCCCTGACTCAGATTTGTGTAAGGTGATTCATCAAGCAGAATATCAACCCCACCTGCCAGAGCATATTCTGATTCTCCGGAGATCAGGCTTTGACATGCCAGGTGAATGCTGACCAACGACGAGGAGCAAGCCGAATCCACCACCAGGTTCGGTCCCTTAAAATTGAAACACTGGGAAACCAACGCAGCAATGAAGTTTTGCCCTGTTCCTATGATTGTATCTGACAAGGACTCGCGAATTCTTTGGGCATAATTTCCCAAACGTGATCCAACGAACACCCCAACTCTTTTGTTTGCAAGTGCCTTTTTGTCATATCCACTGTCTCTGATAGTTTGGACGCTTATTTCCAAAAATTGCCGTATTAATGGATCGATCTGAGCCGCAACACCTTCTTTGATATCGAAATAGGCAGGGTCAAAAAGCTCGATATTTTCAATAAATCCACCCCATTTACTAATACTTTTACCTTGCTGTTTTTGGGGGCTGTAGAATGAATCGATGCTCCATCTCGACTCTGGAATCTCAATAATACTGCTTTTTCCCTGGGAAAGGTTTTCCCAGAAAGCTTCTTTTCCATAAGCCCCCGGGAAATGGCATCCTATTCCGATTACGGCAATTTTTTGCTGAGCTTGAGTTGATTGTCCAATCTTTTGACGCTTTGGCGTTTTTTTTCCATCCTCCGGTGACTCACTGGTAAAACGCTCAGCAACCTGGCGCTGCACTGAGATTTGTTTATTTTCTGTTTCATGTTTCTGAGAAACGAAGTCCGTATACAAAGGCCGATCCCCGGTATGATTTTGATCCAAATAAGCGCTTAGCTTATTAAGGGTTGGGTATTCAAGGATTGTAGAGGGATCCAGCTTATCACCAATTACTTTTTCGATTTTGACCAGTATTTCAGCGATAAAAATCGAATCGACACCAAAATCACTGAATATGGTGTCTCCATCCAATTGATGCAGCGGAATTTTTAACTCTTTTGAAAAAAGATCGCTCAACCAATGGTGTTTGATCTCTGTCTCTCCGGCAGTTGGATGATTGACCGCGTTTGTCGGTTCTTCGATAGGATGGAAACGGGTTTTGTCTGTTTTTTTGAAACCGGATAACAGTAAGCTTCCTGAATCGAAGACCTCCTTATTTACCAAACAGGGAATAACGGAGGCGATTGGCTGTAGATTCATCACTACATCCAATAAAAAAAGGCCATTGGCGGTTGGTAGAGTGGAGAATCCCAAGCGGCGATACGCAGGTGTGTCAGATGCTCCCATTCCGACGTTTTGCCAACTGGGCCAGTTAATCGATCGGAAATATGTCTTTCCGAGACTGAATTGATGAGCTGCAAAGTAATCCATGTAAGCGTTGGCAGCAGCGTAGTCACTTAAACTGGTTGCCAGATCAGGGATTTGTGATGAAACAGAAGAAAACAGGATAAAGAAATCCAAACCGTCATCCTGTGTGAGACGATGGAGTGTTTCCAAACCCGCCATTTTAGGTTCGAAAACCTTTTGCATATCGGAATACTCTTTATTCACAAAAGCCGGATTATCGTTAATTGCCAGACCTGCGCAATGAATGATTCCCCCGATTTTTCCGTGGATACTTCTGATCTTGTTAAAAAAGGCCTCCAACTCCTCGTTCTCAGTCAAGTGGCCTGTAAATACTTCAACATTTACACCCATTTCTTCGAGAACCTTGATGCGTTTTATCTTTTCTTTATTGAGCTGGTTTGCGTTATCATCGTTCAGAATCTTATCCCACGATTCCCTGGGCGGAATTTCCTGAACTCCCATGAGTACGAGTTTTTTAGCTCCTTTTTCGGCCAGATGCCGGGCTATTTCGCTTCCGATTCCGCTGATTCCTCCCGTAATAATTACCGACCTGTGCTTGTTTTTGGAAATAATGTCAGAGTTAAACGATGTCCTGGAAACATCGGATAAATTGATGCCCTGCGGATGCATTTCTTTAAAAAGCGGCACATATCGTATCCCGTCGCGGTAACAGATTTCCGATTCTCCTCCGGCCAATTTCAATTCCAGATCTAGAATATGCCGGATACCGGCTTCGTCTGATGCTTCAAAATCCAAATCGATGGTTTTGGCGATGACTTTGCTATATTCAGCGGAGAGCATTTTAATTAATCCCGCGAAATCGGATCCATTGAGCATGGTTTGATTAGATTTGAATGAGTGCATCCGCCTGGTGAAATGGAAAGCATGAAATGGCCTTGGGTAACTATTTTTCAACAGTTTCTGCAACAATACGACTTTTCCCGGGCAGCCGTCGGTTCGATCGATTCGGTTAAGCGAAAGATCAGAGAAATCAAAAAAACCAGCTAGGGCCTGCCCATCTGCCAATAACGCTTCTGCCATTCTTGCACCTTGATCCGCCTTGGTGCCATCCATAGAAAATTCAACTTCCGATAGTCGTTGGTAGTCATTATCTATATGTATAGTGATGGTCCCGGATTTTTCGACACCTGGAAAAATGGTTTTCTTGAGATAGGCTGTTTCCTGGTTAACAACAAGGACTATTTTCCCGGGGATATTTTGAAGCTCGGCAGGTGGAGTGATTGACTCAATCCAGGTTTTTTCCAGAAAACGATATTCAGGAAGCTTGGCTTGCTCCGGAGCGGAAAAACCCTGAATGGATGATTTTACCTTTAGATCGATATCCTTATCTGCCGTATCAATCCAATAACGGTCTCCGTCAAAAGGATAGGTGGGAAGTGACATTCGCCTGGGAAGTTTTTCAGAATGAAGTACTCGCCAATCACACTCGATGCCTTCCACCCAGAATTCAGCCAGTTTTTCATACTTTCGCTTTAGTACCCAGTTATTGATAATCTCTTTGAAGTCCACATCACTAAACAAGCGGCTAAAGGTGTTTTTTCGATTCTTGACATTCCCCTGGTAGAGGGCGTCAATCTCTTTCTCCTTATTAATATAGGCTGAAAGCTTTTTTACCAGCTCGTTTTCATCGTTCGCGATTAAAGAAACCCGTTCTTCCATCGCTTCCCTGCCCACCTGCAATGTGTAAGCGAAATCAGCAAAATTAAATTCCTCTTCCGGATTTTGTGCGCTATCTGTTTCCCTGTTAACAAAATCGATTATGTTTTTAATATAGGTATTCAGACTTTGTTTATTTTTTGCAGAAATGACTATTATCTCGGGTTTAAGCCCGCGTTTACGGGACCTCGACTGCGTGAATTCTTCAACAATAATATGCGCGTTGGCACCTCCGGCTCCGAAAGAGCTTATTCCAGCCCGTCTGGGATAGACAGTTTCGCGATCTTGGCTTGTGATGACAGGCCGATTCCATTCCTGCGTTGATTGCTGCACATAAAAAGGGGATTCCTGAAAATTGATGTTCGGGTTTAATACTTTGGAATGCAGCGAAGGAACGAGTTTTTTGTTCCTTAACTGAAGTAATACCTTTGTTAATCCGGCTATACCGGCAGCAGATTCCAGATGCCCGATATTTGTTTTGACAGAACCAATAGCGCAATACTGCTTATCCCGCTGGGAAATTGATGTTGCAAATGCTTTTGTCAAACCTCGAATTTCTATGGGATCCCCCAAAGAGGTCCCTGTACCGTGTGCCTCAAGGTAGCTGATGGTTCTTGGGTCAACATCAGCCATTTCCAAAGCTTTTTTTATCAATTCAGCCTGGGCATTTGGATTTGGTACTGTGTATCCATTTGTTTTCCCCCCGTGATTGACAGATGTTCCCTTGATAACGGCATAAATATTGTCATGATCCTCAAGAGCATTGGACAGGGGCTTAAGCAACACGGCCCCAACACCTTCGCCAGGAACAAAACCATTTCCGTCCGCTCCGAAAGCGTGGCACCGGCCTTTCGGAGAGAGCATCTTACTCGCGCACATAACGCTGTACTTGGATGGATGCAGGTATAGGTTTACACCACCAGCTATAGCCAGCCGACATTCTCTTTTTTTCAGACTTTCACAAGCCAGGTGAATCGCAGTCAAAGATGAAGAACAAGCTGTATCCACAGGCATACTCGGTCCTTGGAAATCGAATAGAAAAGACACTCGATTGGCGATGGACCAGGGCAAAGAACTGGATTCGACAAATCTACCCTTTGCCCATGCTTCCGACCCCACCAACAAATAGGAGTTGGTGGTAATTCCAACAAACACGCCAACTTCTGCACTGTTGTGGCCCAAACCGCCACGTTTAAGGTGCTCTCGCGTATATCCGGCATCTTCCAGGGTAGACCAGGCTGTCTCTATAAACAGTCTCTCCTGGGGGTCCATCTTTTCCGCTTCTTTAGGAGATATGTTGAAAAATAAAGGATCAAACTTATCCATATCATCCAGAAAAGCTCCCCATTTACAATACGCTTTTCCTTCCCTGGCTTTAGTTTGATCAGGGTCGTAGTACTTGGAATAGTCCCAACGATCCACCGGTATTTCTGTCACACAATCCATTCCCGATTCGAGCTTTTGCCAAAACTCATCCAGGTTTTTCCCTTTGGGATATCTGCCATTAACCCCAATAATTGCGATATCCTTAATTTCGGCGGAAGTTATCGTTTCGCTTGCATTCACTGGTATTTGTTGCAACGGGTGGTTATCCCCATGTGGTTTGTTTTCATTTTTCTTGCTTTCAGCATGAAGCACCGGTCTTGTTAGATTGGATGCAGATTGCCTCAAATCCAACAATTCAAGCAGTTTTGCATGATGATTCCTAAAAAAGTATTCAGAAAGCTCCGCCAGGTTTTGATATTCAAACAGTAATGTCTTAGGCAAAGCACCAAAATCATTCTCAAATTCAATATTAAATTGCTTTATGATGATCGAGTTAATTCCAAGGTTCTCGAAATGGGCATGAGAATCGATTTTATCCGTCGGCATTTTGATAATTTCGCCAATTCTTCTTTTTAAATACAGCTCGACCTTTTCAAGCGTCAGCCTTAAATCGATTGCTCGTGGGTCGACTTGATCTGTTTTGACCTCTACCGCTGTGGCGTTTGTAAAAAAGTGTTCTGAAATGTCGGTGTCACCATATAGTGGCACGGCCTGTGTGTAGTTGCTTGTCAGCAAATATTGAAACACCTTTACTCCTTCCGCAGATGGAAGAGCTCTTAAACCCGAAGGTAAATCTGCAGCACGTTCTGCTTTCAATGCCTTTGGCATTTGCATTCCTCCCTCCTCCCAAAAAGGCCAGTTTATGGACAACGTTTTACCAGATCGTTGTTTAAGCAAACGCTTGCCTTCCCGTTGTTCAGCGAAATGATCCATAAAACTGTTGGCATATGCGTAATCACATTGACCAACATTGCCAGTTAGTGAAACAGAGGAGGAGAAGAGTACAAAAAAGTCCAAGGGGTGATTGCTTGTACTTTCATCCAAATGCAAGGTTCCAAAGACCTTGGGAGAGATGACCTGGTCAAGTTCAGAGCGTGTCTTTTTCAGTAGAAATGAATCTTTGGTGACGCCTGCGCTATGGATTATTCCGTTCAGTTTTTTAAATCGGGTTGTTGCCGTGTCCACAAGGCGCGCGACATCTTCTTTTAAGGACACATCTGCTTTAACATAGATAATTTCCGCACCATTTTTTTTCAAAGCTTCAATTTTTTCCTGTTGCTTCACTGTAAGTTCCGAACGTCCGCAAAGTACTAGTTTCGCTTTAACCCGAGCAGCTAAAAAATCAGCAAAGATCAATCCTAATCCACCTGCCCCACCGGTAATGAGATAAACTCCGTTCTCTTTTAGCGGCAAGCCTTCCGCGGTGTTTGCGAAATAATCCGCAGCTTGTTGAACACATTTTTTCATGCGTTGAACAAAGCGTTGCCCATCGCGATAGCTTACGCTGCAACTTGCTTCACCATTGATTTCACCTTCACGCCATATAAGCTCCAGCAAATGATCGTGTGGTATTTCGGCGCCAGGGGTACGGGTTGACTGCCATTCAACAGTCTTATAAGTAATGTTGGGATATTCCAAATAGGCAGTCCTGGTAAACCCGTTTATGGCGGCATATTGTGGCTGGACATTATCTCGACTTGCAGCATAAGCAAAAATTAATTGCAGCTTATGATTGAGTTTTTGTTCGATGAGACTGTTGATCAGGAAAAAAACCGAGTAAAAGCTGTGTCTTAATTGAAGCTTCAGGCTTTTTTCCTTGTCCGGTATCTCTTCCAGAGACCATAAATGCAGGATTTTGTTTAATACCAGGTTCTTCTGCTTTAAGGCAGATAAAAGTGAGCAGTAATCCTTTTTGTTTTCAGGGCGAATGGAATAGACATTGGTATCCAGTTCTTGAAATTCGTTACCCTGCTTAACGATAACGTATTGTTCTGTATTTATTTTCCTGCTGCTCATTAAATCAGACAACGAAGAGTGGGACACGGTATGTTCATCCCCACCATACATAAAAATCAGGATGGTATTTGCCTGTTTTTTCAATCCCGTATTCAGAACATTGTTTCCAAAATCAGCCAGGGGCTCTTCCACCCAGGTTGGGTAAAAGCAAGTGGTAATCTTCGGTTTTTCACCGGAGGAATTGCTTTCTTGAATGATGCCGCCGGAATTAACAGGGTCCTTTGGGGATTCCGGGATCCAGAATCGATGCTTGGCAAACGGGTAGGTCGGCAGGGTGATTCGATGCGGTGTCTGATTAGAATAGAGTAAATTCCAGTCGATCTCCACTCCGGAGATCCACAGACGCGCCAGTTTGTTAAGTTTGGCTTTATTCATCAGATTTTTGATATAGCCAGCACCTTCCTCACCATCCAGCAGCAGAGCGGATTGTCTTTCCAACCTTTTGATATCGCCTTGAAAAAGTGAATCGATGTCCAGGTCATTATTTAGGTACCGATTCAGTTTATCTTTCAATTCGTCCATGCTTGCAACGACGATAGCTAAACGAACATCCATCGCTTCGCGGCCTGTCTGCAAGGTAAACGCTACATCTTCCAGCTCCGATGCGGACAGCGTTTCCACTCTTTTCTTCAGTTTTTGAGCGTAAAGTTGCAAGCTGTTTTTGTTTCTTGCAGACAAAAGAATTATCTGGGGACTGGCATCTGTGATCCCCTTTCTCTTTTCTGACTTGTCATATTCTTCAATAATGACATGTGCATTAGCTCCACCAGCGCCAAACGAGCTGACACCGGCTCTCCTGGGAAAGACCTCTGTTTGGTTGTCTTTTATGATCTCAGGTTGTTCCCAGCTAGTAAGCTTTTGTTGCACATAAAACGGGGTATTGTTGAAATCGATATTTGGATTCAGTTGATCGGCGTGAAGCGAGGGTACAAGTTGTTGATGCTTCATTTGCAGAACTACCTTAATCATTCCGGTAATACCGGAGGCAGCTTCCAGGTGGCCAATATTCGATTTCACAGACCCTATGGAACAAAACTGCCTGTCAGAAGTGTATTCAGCGAAAGCTTTTGTTAAACCACTGATTTCTATAGGGTCTCCCAGCGAGGTTCCTGTTCCGTGACCTTCAATATAACTGATCGTTCGGGGATCGATTTGTGATTTTTTCAAGGCTGCGGAGATGAGATTTGCCTGTGCAACAGGATTTGGAACCGTATAACTGCTGGTATGCCCACCATGGTTGACGGCTGATGCTTTGATCACACCATAAATATGATCATTGTCCTTTTCAGCTTGAGACAGTGGTTTCAGGAAAGCAGCAACCGATCCCTCTCCGGGGACAAAACCGGTGCCATTAATACCATAACTTCGACAGCGCCCGTCCTCCGATGACATAAAAAGCTGGGAATGCCCCAAGTATTTACAGGGATGAATGGATAAGTTAACTCCTCCCACAATAAATGCTTCACATGCCCCGGAATTAAGCAGTTCAACCGCTAAATGGACGCAAGTTAACGAGGATGAACACATGGAATCAATTGCCATGGATGGTCCATTAAGGTCTAAAGTATAAGAAACGATGTTGGCAATGGAACCATAGCCGGACCCAAGGGCCATGGGCTGATCCCGAAGTGTTTTTTCCGCTCCGAACAGCTGGTATTCACTGTACATTAACCCTACATACACACCTATATTGCCATTGTAGACTTTTTGAATCGATTCTTTAGTGTACCCGGCATCCTCCACTGTTTCCCAAGCCGTTTGCAAAAACAGTCTTTCTTGAGGATCCATTATTTCGGCCTCTTTAGGTGAAATGTTGAAAAACCGGGCATCAAATTTATCCATATCACTGATAAATCCGCCCCATTTGCTATAGGTCTTGCCTTTCTTACCTTTCTCCTCATCGTAGAATTTTCTGTAGTCCCACCTTTGATTCGGAATTTCAGTGATACAGTCTTTACCAGCCGCCAGGTTTTCCCAAAACTCATCCAGGTTTTCAGCCTTGGGAAGACGAGCGCTGATTCCAATAATCGCAATGTCAATGTTTCCTTTTGTAACAGGGGAAGTCAGGGTTGGTTTGACTTCGGCTCGTTTTTGCTGTGATCTAATTTGGGTTTGTTCTTTCGGTAATTGCATCGATTGACAATTATCCAGGGGAGCAACCTCTTCCCTGGCAAACATTGTAATTAGCTCGTCTTTATGGTTTGCGATAAAATAGCCAACCAGTTCCTCAACAGACTTGTATTCGAAGAAAAGGGTTTTAGATGCGTTGGCGAAGTGTTTTTTGAGACTATTATTTATTTTGGTGATGATGATCGAGTTTATGCCATAGATCTCTAACGATGCTTTGGCATCGATTTTCGCCACAGGCATTTGGAAAGCCTCAGACAAACACTCCTTTAGGAAAGCTGTGACTTTATGCTTAAAGCCTTTGTTTGCATGGAGTTCCGGATTAAATGGAGAATCTGTTTCCCGGATATCAGTTTTAGCAGTAAACCAGTGGGTCTCTCCGGCAAACGGATAGCCGGGTAAGGCAACCCGCTTGGCTGTGCTGTCCTGGTACGGCGTCCAATCGACTGTATCCCCGTTAACCCAGTTTTGAGCAATCAGGCTAAGCTTCTCGCTTTCCGTGGACATGTCGATTTCTTCACAGCCTTTCAGGTTTTCCGCAAACAAACCCGGAGCCGACAAATCGTTTTGCAGATAGGACCGGAGCTTGTGTTTCAACTCCTCCATCGTCGTACAAACCAAAGCCAGCCGCTTGGAAAATGCAACACGTCCCACCTGCAAAGAGAAAGCTATATCTCGCAGTCGTGGAGTATGAGGTTGATTGAGAAAATCAAGCAAAAGGGTAGACATCACAAGCAACTGCTCTGTTGACTTCGCAGACAACACAACCGCAACCGGGGCTGACTCCCCGGTATCATTTGATTCGCGATCGGAATAGTTTTCGACAATCAAATGTCCGCTTGATCCGGTTGCTCCATAAGCGTTTATCAGCGCGATTAGCGATTTTTTTTGATTCGCTTCATTTTGGTTCACAATCTCCTGCCAATCCATCTTTTCATTTGCAAGACGCAAGGAAGAACCCTGAAGTCTGATAAGAGGAGTTAATGGACCGGATAACAAGGTAGGTGCTACGGTTTTGTGCTTCATCTGCATCAGCACTTTTGCCAGTTGGGACATAGTAGAAGCGGATTCCAAATGCCCGATATTGGGCTTAACCGATCCAAAGGCACAAACATGGCTTAGATTGGTCCTGTTTCCAAAGGCCTTGACTATTGCATTGATTTCTGTTGCATCCGCAATACCGGCACCTGTGGCAGCGGTTTCTATATAACTGATGTCGCTAGGGCAAACATCCGATTTATCCAGAGTGTCCATGATGGCAGTGGCCTGGGTTTTCAGATTTGGTCTGCCGTATTGAGTTGTTTTTCCGCGGTGACTGATATGCGAGGACTTAATAACTCCGTGAATATGATCCTGAGCCCTTTCAGCTTCAGTTAAGGGACGGATTAAAATCGCAGAACAGCCCTCCCCAACAATCCAACCGGAAGCTTTTTCACAAAAAGCATTGCTATTCCGATCTTTGGAAAGCACGTTCAACTCCTGCAACAACGCTTGATGATACGGGTGGCACACAAGATTTACTCCACCGACCAAAGCAGCGTTGCACTCTCCTCTTTTAATGCTTTCTATAGCCAGGTGAATAGCTGTTAGGGAGGATGCGCAAGATGTATCGACCGCCATGCTCGGACCTGTGAAGTTGTGAAAATAGGACAAGCGATTGGCAATGGATGATTGAAACGCGGAAGCTCCCGGCAAGTCACTTGCTCGCCAGTTATCCACCCCGACATTCTGGTAATCGTTCCACATCACACCCACGAAGACACCGACAGTTCCCACTGAATTTATGAGCTGTTCCGATGTATAAGCCGCATTTTCAAGACACTCCCAAGCAACCTCCAGGAGTATGCGTTCCTGTGGATCAAGATTTTGCGCTTCCGTGGGCGAAATATTAAAATGTAGGCTGTCAAAGCGGTCTTTATCCTTTAAAAATGCCCCCCAATTGTTTTTTTCTGCTTCATTTTCGGAAGGGCTAATACTTGTATTTTCAGTACTCCACGGTTGGTTTTCGATCTCCTTAATAGAGCAGGTTTTTGAGATGAGGTTTTGCCAAAAACTGTCCAGGTTATCAGCATCAGGAAATCTGCCACTAATTCCGATGATCGCAATCTCTTGATTGTTTGATGGTGAGTCAGCTAAGAGCCGATCCGCTCGGAAATAACAACCACCAACGAAACTGTGCAGCAGCATGTCGTTGTCATTTAAGTGCAAGCGCGACTTGATTCTATCGAAGTTCATTCCTCCAATGGGACAAAGCCCGATATCAAATTCCGCTTGCTTATCCATTAAATACTGACCCATATGACCTGAGTGCAGCATACCCATGATGATGCTTTTGGAGGAAAACACCTTTTTGAGTGCCTCTAAATCCGCAACAAAAAACAAACTGAATCCGGAGCTATTGTAGTAGTTTCGATTTCCGGGGTAGTGGGACAGTTTGATAAAATCCTGCAAATCGGTTTCGATTGGCGTCAGTGCATGTTCCTCCTGCTGATAACAGTACATCCCTTCGTTAAGACCTTCCACTGCATCGGATTTTACATAAACATAAATTTTGATCATACGAGCCGGAACGGATGATCTACAGTGCAGGAGGGATTGTTGGTCGATGGCATGCATTTTCAAAAGGGCCAGAAAATCGCTAAATTTTGCTGCGCCTATTTTTTTACTTGAGTAATCGCGCTGTGTGGAACGAAGGATATAACCGCGCTCATCTAAGTTGCTTGGACTTAAGTGAATAGCTTCTTCCTGGCGCACATTCCTTAAATGAAGGTTCTTCTGATGATGCGCTTTATGCTCTTCAGGTGTTAAGAAAGTAAAGGTTCCCCGTTTCGTACTGCCTTCTGTTTCATATAACTCCGGTTGCAGTTTACTTGACAAATAATTTGGAGCCAGATTGGCAGTATTCTGGAGATAGTCAAAAAAACCAGTGGAATCGCTAACAGTATGTAATTCATGGGTATTGACAGGACCGCCCAACATACTATGGATAAAACGATGGCCCGAATCAAGCTCGAAATAAGAGCTGATACGATCAAAGTCTATACCGGTGATGGAGCAGGTGCCAATACCATAATCGGCTTGTCTGCTCGCCAGAAGTTGAAGCATATATCCGGTATCCAGGGTCATTAACGCTTCACTGGCAACTCCATAAATCGGAGTAACCGCATTTAGCTGGGCAATGAAAAACAGGCAAAATCCAGCTTGTTGGAACACATTCCGGTAGTATTCAAAAAACACCTCCTCTTCAATCCGGCAACCCAGTGTAACCGGATACAATCTATGTTCAACCGGCTGGTAGTAGTATATTCCTGCTGCCAATCCCTTAACAGCATGCTGTTTGATGTACACATACGTTTGTACGGCATAAAGACCGCCAGCCGATGGATAGAGGTATTTTTTACCTTGAGAGGTTATTTCCTCTTTTAAAAGCGATAAGAAATCACTTAGCGATGAAAATGAGATTTCTTTTGAGCCAAAGTTCAGATGTTCCAGCCCGGGGGCTTGATCGATATTATGGTATGGTGTTACAAGAGGTATACTAGCTTCATCCTTTGTTTGCGGAGCATCATTTTCCTGTTTTCTATTTGATGAGGTGTGAATCGAAGCGGGCCTTTTCTGAGGTTTATCCGCATTACCAAAGTTGTCACTTTCAGAGGAACGATCAGAAGTTTGCTCGGAGGAGAATTGAGCACCTTCTTCCTCTGGTGATCCTTTGAATTGCGGTTCCGGATCAAGTCCCGAAATCGTATCTTCTTGGATTGGTTGTGAATGACAGCACATCTCAACGGTCTCGGCGGGAGAGCCTTCCGAGTTTGTCGACACCCCCCCAGTGGCAGCTTCTTCAATATACGTCGAAATCTCCATTATGGTGGGGTTTTCAAGAATAACATCTATGGGAATTTCAACCTGATGATCCAGGTTGATAAGCTGCATGGCGTGAACAATTGTCAAGGATGTCGCACCGGCACTAAACAGATCTTGTTCTGCTTCAATTGTCGTTGTATTCAGCAGTTTTTTGAACAACTCCGTGATTTGCTGAGTTGTTTCACGAATCGTCTCTTTTTTGTGACTTGCACCATCTTTCCCGGATGACTCATGGTCCTTGTCATTCTGCTTGAGGTTTGTAGCCAGATCTGGGAGAGATTTGCGATCAACTTTTCCGTTGGCTGTGATCGGAAAATGGGCGATCGGAATAACAACATTGATCAACATGTAGTCCGGCAGAAAACCGGCTAAATAAGTTCTTAATGACTGGCATGAAGGAACCTCATCCCCGCTTGGAATGATATAAGCAACAATTTTCTGATCACCAATGAGGTCCTTTTTCACCTCCACAAGAACATCTTTCACGGACTGATGTTTAAGGAGATGCTTTTCAATCTCTCCCAACTCTACACGAAATCCGCGTATTTTAACCTGATGATCCACCCGGCCCATAAACTCGATATTGCCATCGGGGTAGAATCTGGCTAAATCACCGGTTTTATAGATTATCCCTCCAAAGTTATCAATAAACGGACCGGGGATAAAGCTTTTCTCGGTCAATTCCGGTGCGTTATGATAACCTTCGCTTAAACAGACACCCCCGATATATAAGTCTCCGATTTCACCGACGGGACAAGGTTCAAGGTTTTCATCCAGAATATAGTATTTTGAGTTTTGAATCGGTCTTCCATAAGGAATGCTGGACCAGCCGGGATCGATTTCCTCAATCCGAAAATAATTTGACCAAACAGTAGCCTCTGTTGCACCTCCCAAACTAATGACTTCAGCGCCTGAGAACAAGTTCCTGATATCATCCGGAAGTGACAATGGAATCCAGTCTCCACTTAAGAACACTAGGCGCAAATCTTTGTTTTTAATAGGCTTTTTAACCTTCATTAAAAAGGGAACCAGTATATGCATGGCGGCTGGAGCCGAATCCCAAAAGGTGATTCTTTGCTCACAAAGGACTGCTGCCAGATAGGAAAAATCCTTTCTTTGGGAATCGCTAACGATATGAATTTTAGCTCCGAACGCTAACATTCCAAAAATATCAAAAACAGACAGATCGAAACTCAATGAAGTGGTAAATAGCACGCAATCAGACTGATCAAACATAAATGTTTTTCCCATCCATTCGATCAGATTCACAACCGGTTTATGAGTGACCACGACTCCTTTAGGTTTTCCCGTACTCCCGGATGTAAAGATAATATATGCTGTAGAATCCGAAATGGCGGACTGTACCGGATTGGCATCACTTTCGTTTTTGAAAGAGTCGCTATTGTCTATCTGTATACGGTGGACCCCTTTAAAATCTACTAGGTTTACATACTCATGTTGGGTCAGGATGACTTCTATCTGTGCGTCTTCGATGATTGTCTTGAGACGCTTTCGGGGAAAGCTTTTATCCAGAGGAACATAAGCGCCTCCCGCTTTTAGTATGGCTAAAAGGCCGATAATCATCTCATGAGAACGATCCAAACAGATTCCCACAAGGACTTCAGGTCCCACTCCCTTCTTCTTTAAAAATCCTGCAAGTTGATTGGCCTTTTGATTTAGTTCCCGATAGCTCAATTCAGTACCATCAAAATGCGTCGCAACCTGATTTGGATGATTTAACGCCTGTTGTTCAAATAATTGATGGATACAGATTTCTTGATCGAAATCCTGATCCGTGTCGTTCCATTCGTAGAGGATTTTATTTCGCTCACTATCACTCAAAACTGCTGATTTCTGCGATTGATCCGCTGGTTTTGCAGCGCTCTCAGGATCTGCAATTCCGGTTTCCGCTACTTTCAGATCTGTCGGATGGTTGGGTCGGATGATCCGGGTAAAATCGTTTTCAACCCAATGGGAATTATCACTTGCAAGATACTCAAGCAGACGCCCATATGCGACGACGAATTCTTCGGCCATTCCGGGAGGAAGCAATGACTGTATATGGTCCAAATTATAAAAAAGCTTACCCTCTGCCTGATAATGGATGATGTCGAGCTCGATTTGAGATGTGATTGACAGCCCTTTTCCCTTTGTAAAAGAACCTGATACAGGTGGAACGGATTGTTCCGGCAAGTTCGTAAAAACGACAGGGAAATTAGGTTTCCCATTATTAAATTTGGGGTTTGATGTTTTCCCCAACACTTTCAGCCCGCCATTTGGTCGTTGAACCCGGTCATCCCGCCATTGCTTATAGTAGTTGCGAATTTTCTCTTGAAAAGTTAACTTCTCGTCCTTTACTACAATCCAGCTTATGGAAGTAAAATCTCCCATCAGTTGATTGATATCCGGATGGACAGGCAAACGGTCAAAATCTACAACTACAATGGTATAGGGCTTATTAGTTACCCAGAGGTTCAATACCTCGACAAATGCCGCCAATAGTACCATCCCATGAGGATAGGCGTGTTCATCCGCAATAGTCGCCAAGCTGTGCCAGGTATCTGATTCTCCTTCCAATCTGTCATGGTGTTCACCTTCATGGCTTTTATTATTGTCATCTAATGAAAATGTGGGCCCTGATGGAATTTCAGCGAATTTTTTTGAGAAATGTGACACAGCGTCTTGAGCCTGTTGAGAATCATTCAATGCTTGCGTCGCTAAAACGTAATCGCGGAATGAGATATCTGGTGTTTCTAACGAATTATCAGGATTTTCATATAATTCGATTAGTTGTTTAAAAAAAAGCTGTAAGCTCTCTCCGTCGATAATTAACATATCTACGGCCAGATGGATTATGGCCTTTTGTTTGTTTACCAGAGACACCTTCACTCCAAAAAAAGGCCAGCTATCCAGGGGGAAATCAGAGGACAGCATCTCATTTTTAATTCGCTTCAACTCCAGGTTGACTGTTGCCTGATCCATGTTGCTGAAATCTTCGAGTTCGATTTGGTATTCCGGGGTTTCCTTCAATATCACCTGGGTACCATCAGGTTTAATGGTTGATTTCAGCATTTCATTCACATGAATGGTGCTTACCAAAGCATTGTTGAATCGTTGATAATCGAATTCCCGAATCTCAAATTCCTGATATGCGATATTAACCGATTTGCTGGTCTTACCTGCGACGAAGCGGCTATATAGATATGAGCTTTGCAGATCGGTTAAGGGAAATGGTTTGTATCTGTTTTCAGGATCAGACAAAATAGAAAGTGATTTAGGAGAAGCATTGGGCATTGGCATTTGAAAAATATCCTCCGCCGCTGCAACTGTTTTAATTGTATTGCAGTATTGGGAGAAAAGATCTTGGATGTAACCTTGCGGAAAATAGTCTTCCATAACATCCCAGGTGATATGAAGACTAGTGCCATTCTCGTATAACTGGTTATCCAGCAGTATTTGAGGGGTTTGTGTAATGGCATAGGAAATTTGATTGAAGAAGCTATCGCCTTGTTTGCTGATATCACTGTTCAGTCTGCTGGTAAATACAACCGGTAAGGACAGTGCAGGATCTACCTTTTTTTCCCTCTTCAGTTCGCGAATCACCCTGATTCCGGTTACATAGCTGTACTCCAAATCATCCAGAATTTGCTGACTTGTTTGCTTGACGCTTTCTGCCAATGACTTCTGATTCTTATTCCTACCAATAAAAATGTTGGTTGATACAAACGGGGCCACAATTGAATTGATGTTTGGATCTAAGGGCAGTCTATTGAAGAATGTCAAAATGATAGAAAACTCATCTTGATTCGTATTGAAAGCTATCACCTGTTTAAAAAGATCTAAAAACAGGGCGGAAGCGGAAACTCCAAGCAATTTGGCTTTGACTTTCATCCGTTGATAATCTTCACTGCTAATCTCCTGTTGAAGCCGTATACGCCGGTATGCGGGACTTGCCCCATTGGACAACCTGTCGTTTTTGGGAAAACTCGGACCTGGAGGTAATTGCTCAAGCTTTTTCTTCCAGTAGTCCAAGCCAGTTTGGAAAGCTTGAGATTGCTCAAATTTTCTTTGGGCAAGGATGTAATCACGAAATGACAGGTCTGCTGTTATCAATTTCGTTTGCGGCTGGTGATACAGTTGGTACCATTGCTCCAATAGCAACAAAACACTCGCCCCATCAACCAGCCAACCATCAATGCTGAAATGAATTACCTGCGGATAGCCCGGACTCTGAGAAATACAGATTTCAAAAAAGGGCCATTGATCCGCAACATAAATTTTATGCGACATTTGATCTCGCAGACGAGCTATTTGATCAGCTTTGCCTTGACCTTCATTGGTGGAAATTCGGATCACTCTACATTCATACCGGGGACAGCTTTGCAAAATTCTTTGCGTGCCATTTTGCATGATCACAGTGCGCAACATTTCGTGATGCGAGATCAACTGATTCCAAGCTTCATTGAGTCTTGCAATATCGAGATCGGGTACTTCGATTTCGGCATAGATGTGACAACCAACTTTATCCATGCCGTTCCCAAGTTGTTTGCCGACCAGGTAGGACTCTTGAATATCCGTTAAAGGAAATGGCTCAAATCGGTTTTCCAGATCAGGAACAACAATGGGAAAGGGATTTGGAGCTTCGTTTTCAGCTTTACTCAAGTTAAGAGTTTTAACTTTCTCTGCTAAATAGGCTCGTTTCTCAACGAGAGAAAGTTTAAAAAAGTGTTCTCTATTTTTCATCTGCTGTTATCTGCTGCTGGATTATGAGTTCCGCTGCTCAATCGGGAAGTTAGTACTATTAACAATTTTAAAGCTGTCTAATTGTGTCAGGTGTTAAGAGTAGAGTAGCTTTGCCTCTTCTTTCTCCAGCAAAGCAAAAATTTGATCCAACTCGTCCTCCTTTGCTGTTTCCAACAGACTGTTGTCATTGATAATGTCAGAAATTACATCGTTGATATTATCTGTTGTGTTAGGGTTGGAGTTTCTGTGAATCGGCATTCGTTTCTTTATGTGTTGGGCTAAGTCGTTGATTTGATCCATCCTGGAGAGTTCAGAAATTGATAATCGAACAGCAAAGGTTTTTTCAATTTGATACCTCAAATTTGTTGCTGAGATTGAATCAAATCCCAAGTCGGAGAGTTCAGATGTGTCCTTGATCTCATCCGGAGCTAATTTCAATGCTTCTACGAGAATGCTATGTAATTTCTTGGGTACATCCTCATAACTCGTTGATTGAAGGTGGACCTGCTGAGGTATTTCCTCTGTGAATTCGCTACTAACTGATTGTAAAGCATCCTTTTGGCCGTATTCGCGGATGATTGTTTCAATCTTTTCAGATCTAAGAAATTTCCGATTGACCTTGTTATTAAGGGTTAATGGATAGGTTTGAAGGAGCTGGTATTTTGTAGGGATCATATAAGCAGGCAACCACTCCTTCAGAGTTTTGGGGAGGCTCTTTAGATCGATGGGGGCTTGTTCCGGTGCTGGAACGACAAACGCATTAAGATGTTTCTGTCCATCCTGGCCCTCTCTCACGATGACAATGGCTTGACGAATCTCATCAAGTTTCTCCAAAGCGGACTCGATCTCTCCCATTTCGACCCGATAGCCCCGTATTTTGACTTGATCATCTATTCGTGTAAGGTATTTGATTGTTCCGTTTGATAAAAACTGGACCAGGTCTCCGGTTCGATAAAACCTTGCATCTTTGGTTGTTGAAAACGGATCGGGTAGGAAGCGTTCTTTGTTTAGTTCCGCCCTGTTTAAATATCCTTTGGCAACACCATCACCACCAATGTAAAGTTCACCTTCTCCTCCCGGAGAAACATTCCTCATAGTCTCATCCAAAATATAAAACGTGGTATTGGCAATGGGATACCCAATATGAATCGGTTGATCCGATTCGACTTTACATACCGAAGACCAAATAGTTGTTTCCGTAGGACCGAACATGTTCCACACTTCCTGCCCCCGCAGCAGCAGTTTTTTTGCCAGGTCATCGGATAATGGTTCTCCTCCGCACAAAATCTTAAGCGATTTGTCTCCTTGCCAGTCAGTTGCCAACAGCATTTGATAGGTGGAAGGTGTTGCCTGAATTACCGTCGTCTGTTTATCTTCCAGTTTTTCTTTTAACTTAATTCCATCTTTTGCTGTCTGATCAG
>JANQLH010000010.1 GCA_028280735.1 SAR324 cluster bacterium
TTAAAATAGAAAAATCATAGATTTTTCCCCTACGACACAGAATGTAGGATGGGTAACTTGTTACCCATCAACTTTTTTATATGCGGCTTTTGATCACATTCCACCCGATGGGTAACGGAGTTACCCATCCTACGGTTCTTGGAAAAATCTATGATTTTTCCATTACGACACAGCCTGCAAGTCCGGAATGACACGATAAAAAACCGTGGTTGTTTTGTAGAATATTTAATTAGAACAGTTTTTTATCGGACCATCCTGTCAGAATCTATTCAAGTTCTTTCATGATTGCGTCAGTTACTTCGTTGATTGATACGGAACCATCTACGGAGATCATCTTGGCGCCACCGGCATTTTTAAAATAATTCACAGCAGCCATTGTTCCTGTACCGGTATCGTAGTAAATATCATGACGCTTATTGATTGCATCTTCGTCCTGGTCATCCGCACGTGCACTTAGTTCACCGCCACACACCCGACAAACCAGCTTGCCGTCTTTTTCCACAGGCTTGATTGCTTCAAACGCGATATGGTTTGGATGATTATTATCGTTGGCGCACAGTCTTCGTCCCATGATTCGGTCTTTGGCGATCTGTCGATCCAGAACAATTTCAACGACATAACTCAGTTTCATTCCCGCTTCGGTAAGTGACTTGTCCAGCGCTTCAGCTTGTGCTTTAGAACGAGGAAACCCATCCAGTAACCAGCCTTTTTCCTTGGATTTAGCCAATGTTTCAAGGACCATCGGGATGGTAATGTCGTCAGGTACCAGGTCACCCTTGTCAATATATTCTTTTGCTTTCATTCCCAGTTCAGTTCCACCCTTGATGTGCTCACGGAATATAGCACCGGATTCGATGTGATCAACACCGTATTTATCCTTAACAATAGCACCTTGAGTTCCTTTTCCACTTCCGTTAGGCCCAAACGCCAGAATATTAACTGCCATACCTTTTCTCCTCTTAAGCGATTACTCGCAATTTTAAAGTAATAGTGAGTGTCAACCCATGAATTTCCAATCCTTTCCGACCGAATAACGCTCGAAATTGCCATGGGTCCCTCCCGATTGAATTCAGGGAACTAATCTGCCTTTTTTCTTATCACGTAACAAAGTGAATAATTCAGCATAAAGAGCTTAGAGTGTAAACAAAAATTTGGCAAAACTTCATGAATCTCAGTCCGTGATTTAGATATTCATCAAAATTTTGTTAAATTGGACAGTCTACTAAAAGAAATCCGCAGGAAATCTATCATCAAATAACTCATTCAATGGACAACCAGGGGAAGGAGAATCAGGCAGCGGGTTTCGCTTTGGGCAGGATCTGAATGTGGGTGTCCGGATCAAACGTTTCATGGGGATCTACAATGGCAAACACTCTCAGGCTTGGATTGTGGATCTCCAGCAGTTTTTCCTCGTTCCAATAATTATAAAGGTCTTTGATCGCCGAATGACCTGAAATCCATAACTCCTGATCCAAGCCGTTACCCAGAATTTCCTTAAGCATTTCGGGAGCTGCGCCGGATTTCGCGGCATTGTGCCGCGTCCAGGTTAATCCTTCAACGATATTGGGATTTGACCGGTAGTTGATGATATCATCGATTTTATAATTTTTTCGGGGTCTGGCATGTGTAATCAGGAAGAATCTACCCCTGGCCATTAACGGCAGGTTTTTTTCAAATCGATCGAACTCGTGCAGAAAATCCTTTCCATAGAAGGTTTCAACATATTTTCGGGTCATCGGTCCTTCGGCAGCCAGTTTCGCAAAGGGGTGATTGCCGTTGATGTCCTCATCCATGATGTTTTCATGATTGCCTTTTAAAAAGTGAAAAAGGGAAGGAAAAGCAGCCTTGAGTTTCATCACCATGGCCATGGTTTGAAAATTTTCATTCATCTCTTCAGCCATGGCCGGGCACTCTTCAAATCCATTTTTATACTCTTCCAAGGCCTGTCGCCATCTCTCG
>JANQLH010000023.1 GCA_028280735.1 SAR324 cluster bacterium
CATTCCACCCGATGGGTAACGGAGTTACCCATCCTACGGTTCTTGGAAAAATCATAGATTTTTATATTACGACACAGTCTGCAAGCCCGGAATGACAAATAGTCACGTTCTTCACAAAGTAGTCAAAAACTCGAACTGTGACACAGTCTCCAAGTCCGGAATGACTATCTGGCAAATCAGCGCTAATTGTGTCAAAGCGCACTTTCTTAAATGTAATTGCTAACCGTTGTGAACGTCCCACATATCATCATCGGTGAAACAGCGTTCCGAATCATCAGGCTTCATGGCATCCTGTTCCATTTTTCGGCGGTCATAAGCTTCATCCAACACTTCTTGATAATAGTCATGCTGGATCAGCAGGTTCATAATTTCGCTGGTTCCTGTCCAGATCAGCCCCAATCTTGTATCCCGTAAAGCTCTCTCAACCGGATAGACCTTTGTATAACCGATCCCGCCCATCACCTGCATGGCGTTGTTAACCACCTTCCAAGCCATTTCGGTGGCATAACGTTTTGCTTCGCTGACCAGCCTGCGAGCATTGGGAGCATTGTTATCCACTGCTTGTGCAGCTATATATGCCAATCCACGTGCCGCATCCAGCTCCATAATCGAATCGGCAATATTAAAATTCACTGCCTGGAATTTTCTGATTTTCTGACCAAAAGCCACCCGTTTGTCCGAATAGCGTAAAGCAAGATCCAAAGACCCCCAGATACCCAAACAACCGCCGGCCGACGTCATCCTTTCCGGAATCATCATTTGGTTAAAAATCAATGCACCGCCGTGCAGTTCTCCAACCAGGTTTTCCCTGGGGACCTTTACGTCGCGAAACACCAAACGCCCTGTACCGCCTCCCCGGCAACCCATCAGGTCATACAGGTACTCGGCTTCCACTCCCGGTCCTTTATCGATGATCAACAAGCTGATTTTATTATATTTATGAGCGTCCGGATCAAAGTTGGTACGGCAATACACCACAAAAAAGTCAGCCCCTTCAGCCCCAACCACAAAGCGTTTTTGACCGTTCACGATAAAGTAATCCCCTTCCTGCACTGCTTTGGTGGTTGCACCAAAAAAGTCGGAACCGCCCCTGGGCTCAGTCAAGGCTTCAGCAGAAACCAACTTGCCTTCCAGGTAAGGTTTTAGATATTTCTGTTTTTGCTCTTCAGTTCCAAAGACATTAATCGCTTCCCCTACAATAGAAGGCATGGCAAAAGCACAGCCCAGCGCCATTCCCAAACAACCAATTTCCTCAAAAGCCGCCATTTCAGCAACCCAGTTCATACCCCTGCCGCCATATTCCTTGGGGAACCTGATGCCCCGCAGGTTTCTTTCAGCCAGTTTCTGAACAAATTCATGAGGATAAACAATTTCATCGTTATCCATCTGTCGTAAATAATCACTGGAGATTTCTTCCCGAACAAACTCGCGAACTTCCTGTTTTAACTCTTTGACTTCCGGAGACAATAAAAAATCGTACATATCCTTCCTCCCTATATCTATAATGAACGCCAATCTATGAAGTGAACATTGTTCATTTTTGATAACACTATTCATTTCTGATTTCAATATTAAAATCGCAGGCAATCATTTTGTCTCAAATCGCTGGTATCAAAGAAACTACCTGACTTCGCCTACCATGCAATAAAGTAATAATACCACGCCGTCGCTCTCTTGAACCTTCATGAATCAGGACGGGGTTGGTAACTTGTATCCATCAGCTTGGTCTCAACCCGGGGAGTCATTCATTCTATTTCACACAATCATCCGGTTTGCCGGACAACAAATTGCCCATCCTGCATTTTCATTCAGTAGACTGTCTGCTGCCTGTCTTCTTCATCACACAACAAAAACCCGGCCTGGTGTTTTTGAACACACTTTACTGTCACCCCTCTTATTCGAATCAACATCCGGATTGACAAAAAAGCTTTAACGTTGAATTAATCGATGGATGTCCCCATTCAACAACAACCATCAATTAATTCAGCCTTATGGAACCTGCCATCCTTGTTTTTCTTTTTGCAGCCGGTATCGCCGCCGGATTCATTGATTCCATTGCCGGTGGGGGAGGATTGATTGCACTGCCGGCACTGCTTTCCACTGGTCTGCCTCCCCAAATTGCATTGGGAACCAACAAGCTGCAAGGGACCTTTGGGACAGCTACAGCGGCAATCAGCTTCACTCGCAAAGGTATGGTCAATCTTAAAGAGTGCGGATTTGGGATTCTTACGACCTTTATTGGGGCGATGTCCGGTTCCTGGTTAATTCAATACCTAAGCAGCGAATTCATCTCTAAACTCGTCCCCTTCTTGTTGCTTGGGGTTTTAATCTATACCGTCTTGTCAAAAAACCTTGGGATTTCCACAACCAAAGCCAGAATCTCCAGGATGTTTTATTATTTGATTTTCGGCCTGGGATTGGGATTTTATGACGGTTTTTTCGGTCCCGGAACCGGTGCTTTCTGGACAGCATCTTTGGTGGCATTTTCCGGATACACCATGACCAAGGCTGTGGGAGTTACCAAGGTAATGAACTTCACCAGCAATATCGTAGCTCTGGCGGTGTTCATAGCTGCGGGGAATGTTTATTATACGGCCGGACTGGTTATGGCCTGTGGTCAAATTTTGGGTGCTCGTTTAGGCTCCGGGCTGGCTATCAAAAAAGGTGTGGGCTTTATTCGGCCTGTGTTTATTATGGTTGTAGTGGCAACAACCATCAGGCTGATCTGGGAAAATTACCAAACCTAGTGGTGTGTCAACGGAAGACTTTCCCTCCGGATTGACTAGCTTTTATCCGATGACCTATCCTCTTTTAGTTTAATCAATCTTCTGAGGTGAGCGTTGGCGCTTTCGGTATAAGCATGACCTTTGGAAACATCTTTTTCTGCCAGCGTCTCCATTGCTTTGATTGCCCTGTCCACTATACCGAGGTATTCATTAGCGGGATAAATACCGGGGGTTAGTTCGGCCACATAAGCGAGATTAAAAAACATGTCCGCTTCATAGGAATGGTGAACCGGTGCACCACCCCATTTGGATAATCCGATGGCGTTTTCTTTGAGAATACTATTGGCGATTTTTATCATCTCGTCCCTGTCCTGCTCGGCTAAAGCAAGCTTAAAAAAACAAAATCTGCGCACGGAGTTGAGGGAGATTTTACGTACCAGGAGAGACAATTCCTTATCGGGCAACAATGAGAGGATTTTATTGACCAGCCTGCTCAGCAGCGGAGTGTGGGCGAATGTCAGGGTAATTGCGTACAGGTACGAGATCATTTCAGCTGCAGTACCGATTTTACAGGGGTCTTTTGGTGTACCGTTTGTGATGCATTGTACAGCTTGCATAACGTCTTTGGGATTAAACAAAGCTATGTAATTGGATGATTTTAGTTTCTTCTTCAAGTGGTTGATAATATTAGATACCTTTGATTTTTCATTGTACAAAAAATCCGTGGCTTTAATGGCGTTATTCAATTCATTGCGCGTACCTCTCAAGCGAGGATCTTCGCTTAGCATTCCCAGTGTTCTGGCCTGGTCCCTTTTGAACCTGTCCAGCATGACAAAATAGATTTTAAAAAAACTCTCACAATTGTAAAGGCTGACTCCATTGCTGGTTAATCCAATGGCTCCTTCACGTACGGCATATTTTAGCCCCCTGACAACCTCATCCCGATTACTCGAATTTAACAGCATGCCGTTGGTACAGATGGCTGAAAGCATGTAGAGTTCGGAGTTGTTGGGGAATTGTTTTTTCAGTTTTTGGATTTTTGCACGGGTGTTTCCCGGAGACTGGACGGCTTCTTTCTTTAGCGCGGTGATTTCGTCACTGTTCAGTTCTTTTTTCTTTAAAAACCTGGCAAAAACACTTTCATTTTTCTTTGCCGCACTGAGATCCTCGATATACCAATAATCGCTTTTGCCGGCAACCGGCACAGCTAAGGCTTCTTTCATACGACTTGCAAGTCCTGAATCCGAGATGGATGAAGGGGGAGTCTGCCCTGGGGTGACGGTTGAATCTTTTTTTGCTCCCTTGGACAGGGGAAATTTAAGTCCGTCAACAGTTTCATTAAGGTTTGTTGCCATGAAACTCCTTGAATGTGTTGTTTTGTAGCATCAACACTGTTAGTGATTCACACGAACCATCAGGTTGGGAATGTGACAGATGAAGTCGAGTCTTATCAATATCAACGGTTATGTTTGAACAATCATTAATGCGAGTATTAATCGTTGTGCTTCGTCCATTTTACCGCCAAATAATCCGAATTTGCAAGATTTTCAATACCATGAACGAGATAAGTCACCCGGAAATCAAGGTTAACCAGTTCCAATTGCATAATTTTCGTCAGGTTAAACACTTGATTTGTTTTTCGTAAGAAAAAAACCGGGGAAAGGAACTATCGTGGGTTGTCTGATTATGAGACCCAACCCGGGGATTTGCTGTTCAGGTCTCATGCTCTTTGCTTTTGAGCTTCAGGGTAGGTCTCTCGCAACTCTGAAGCCAACAGTACCTTTTCTTTGATCGGCTTTCAGGAAATAACGCTTTGCTGAGCGACAATTTTTTGCACTGCTGTAAAGACTGCATCCCCTGATCACTTGGCTCGTGCCTTGTTCCGGCCCTTTTGGATCGATTGCAGGACTGTTTTTATAGTACGAAGCGTGGTAAACATCCTGTACCCATTCCTGGACATTCCCGTATATATCGAAAAATCCCCAGGGATTCGGTCGTTTGAGTCCGACCGGTTGTGACCAGACTTGTCCGTAACTCGGAGAATCTTTTATAATCCAGGCATATCGGCTGATTTCAATGCTGTTATCCCCAAAAAAGTAAATTGTATTTGAGCCGGCCCTGGCGGCGTATTCCCACTCAGCCTCTGTTGGAAGGCGATAGGTTCCCCGGTCATCAGCCGGTTTGTTTTGGTTTAACCAGTTTAGAAATCCCTGTGATTGAAACCAGGAAACCCAGACAACAGCCGATTCATCGCCGTGAGAGTTGTGTTTTTTAAACTTTTCGGAAACGGTACTGCCGATACTATTGTAATAAGTCATGAACTGTTTCAGGGTAACCTCGTGCACTGCCAGTTGAAAAGACTTTGAAATCTCCACTTTGTGTTGAGGCAGTTCATCGGCTAAAGCAGCATGATCTACGTTGCCGCGATTGGGGCAAGCGCTGGTTTTTACCAGGCCAAATAGCGGCTTTTTTTGTTCTTCAGCCCCCTTTTTAGGTTTACAGCTACCCATATAAAAATAACCGGGATGCACGGTATTAAACTTCATTCCCAAAAAATTTGTGAAATCAGCTGCCAAGGTTCCCCGGGCGATAAACAAAACAACAGTCAAAACGAAAAAAGGTTTCGCATTCATGGTATTTCCTTCCTTGATTAGTCAATACATCATAGCAAACATCCGTAGCCTATAATTTGCTTTAACCTGCCCCATTCAATCAAGATCTGATTTATAAAAATACATTCGTTGCCGATGAGAAAGCTACGCTTGCCAATACTTAATTATTCACGCTTGGGTACCTTTTATTATCCTTGTCAATTTTCTAAAAACAACTTAATTTCATCAATATCCTGCCCTGTTTCGGGCAAAATATTTGCTAATTAGTCTAAATCTTCGCAGTATTGATTTATGAAACGATTAATACCATTTTCCGATTTCAAGCAGTTTCTGCTGGATTCCTTTTCTTTGGACGACAGGGAGCTTAGTAGGTTGCTGGATGAAATCAATTCATTTTACGGGCTTGAGATGAAGGAGTTTGTGCAACTCCGTCATGTACAGCTGAAAAACGAAGGCTGGCAGAATGCTGAAATTTATAAACAATTGCAGCAGGAAATTGAAGACCGGCGTTTTAAAGCCGGTGGGATCAGTCTCAGGCAGATCAGACGGATCATTTACGGATAAGGGGGGAAATTCATGTGCGGGATTATAGGTTACATAGGAAACAGAAACGCAGCTCCAATTTTACTTGAAGGGTTAAAACGTCTTGAATACCGTGGTTACGATTCCTCCGGTATAGGCTTGATAAAGAGAAAACGGCTGGCTGTTTACAAAAAAGAGGGGAAAATTGCCGCTTTGGAAAGAACATTGCCGAAAGATATTTCCGGCAAACCCGGAATTGCCCATACCAGGTGGGCAACCCATGGTCAGGTGAATGATATCAACGCACACCCTCATGCCTCCTTTGATAACAGGGTTGCTGTTGTTCACAACGGTATTATCGACAATTATGCTCCAATCAAACATAAACTAAAGCAGGATGGAATTTCCTTCCGCAGTGAAACAGACAGTGAGGTGATCGCCAACTTGATTGCCAGACATTACCAGGATGACCCTGAAGTTGCGGTACAAAATGCACTACGCCAATTAGAGGGAACGTACGGATTAATCGTCCTCTTCACTGACAACCCGGACCTGTTAATAGGTGCCCGAAATGGCAGTCCCCTGATAGTTGGTGTTGGTGAAAAGGAAATGCTCCTTGCTTCCGACGTGAGCGCCATGCTGGCGCACACAAAACAGGTTTTTTATATTGAAGACCGGGAAACGGTAGTCCTGCAGAAGGATTCCTATAAGACGGTGAATACGGAAAACTCCGTTGTCGATAAGACTATTGAAAAAATTGAATGGGAGTTGGATGAAATTGAAAAGGGAGATTATCACCATTTCATGCTCAAGGAGATTTGCGAGCAACCGGAAACCATTCAACGAGCTTATGGAGGCGGAGGTCGTTTACTGCCTGATTTTGGCACCTCCAAACTGGGCGGGTTGAACCTGGGCAAACAAGACTTTTTCGAGATTGATTCGGTAATCACCATGGGAATGGGAACAGCCTATTACGCCGCCATGATAGGATCGTACCTGCTTGAGCACATGGCAAGGCTTCCCTGTAAGGCCGAACGAGCTTCGGAACTGAGATACCGCAACGCCATCGTCAAAAAGAATATGCTCTTTTTTGCTGTCAGCCAGTCCGGTGAAACCCTGGATACGCTGTCCGCCATGCGCGAAATACAGCATCGCGGTGGCAGGGTCCTGGGAATATGTAACGTTGTGGGATCAACCATCGCCAGAGAAAGTGATGGGGGGGTTTACATCCATGCGGGTCCTGAAATAGCCGTGGCCAGCACCAAGGCATTTACATCCCAAGTCACCGTTTTTCTCTTATTGGCGATCATGATCGGTCGAATGCGAGATATTCCCGCTTCTCTGGGCAAGCGGTATATCAATGAACTGACCACCATACCCGGTAAAATCGCCTTCATTTTGGAAAGGAAAGCTGAGATCGAACAACTGGCTGAAAAATACAGCAAAGCACGCAGTTTTCTTTTCCTGGGAAGAGGTGTCAGCTACCCGGTTGCCATGGAGGGAGCCTTGAAATTAAAAGAGGTGTCTTATATCCATGCCGAGGGATTTTCAGCCGGCGATATCAAACACGGTCCCATCGCACTTGTCAATGAAGAAACCCCCTCTCTTTTTATCGCCGTGGAAGGTGAAACTTTCGATAAAACGCTGGGAAATATGGAAGAGATCAAGGCCAGGAACGGCAGAATTATTACTATTACCAACAGTGATAACGAGAGGATCAGGGAATTATCGGATGATATTTTTGTTGTTCCCGAAACAAACGAGTTGTTGTCACCACTATTAACCGTAGTGCCTCTGCAACTCTTTGCTTATTTTATTGCTTCCATACTGGGCAAAGATGTCGATCAACCGCGAAACCTGGCAAAAACGGTCACCGTGGAGTAACCAATCAAAGGCTGTCCAAAAGCCGACAGATTTCATTGGTAATTGTATCTTGATTTTTCAGGTTGCAATCGATGATATAGTCGGCATAGCGTTCATAAAGCGGGTACCGCTCATTAAAGAGATCTTCAAATGTCTGGTCTGCCCTCATGGCGATACCCCGGGTATCAAAATCCGTTACTCTTCTGGTAATCTCTTCATAAGTCACATTTAAAAAAACCACGATGGCTCTTTCCTTCAAGTGCATCATGGCTTTGTCGCTGTAAACCGCGCTGCCGCCGGTGGCTATCACGTGTTCAAAACGTTTTGTCCCGCAGATGACTTCTTCTTCAATGTCCCTCAATTTTAAATAACCTTCGGTATTTACAATCTCCTGCAAGGCATCACCGTATTTTCTTTGGATTAAAAGATCGGTGTCGACAAAATCCAAGGCCATGCGTTTTGCCAAAAGAACGCCAATAGTGCTCTTACCGGCACCAGGCATACCTATTAATACAATGTTACTTTTTTTATTCATTAACACGTTCCAAAATCAACAATTCATGAGGTTCTAAGTCGACTTGAGCAACCAAACCCGCAGCCCGGCAGTTAATCAGTCATCCCTTGCCAGCTGCAGTTTTACCATTGTTTCAATAAATTTAATGCTTCGCCGGAACCAACGGGGTTCTATGAATAATACTATAAACGC
>JANQLH010000032.1 GCA_028280735.1 SAR324 cluster bacterium
TTTGCGGGCGGTTCTTCCAGGTCGATCAACTCCTCCAACCATTTTGTTTCCGGTGATAGCTGGAACGCCTTGCGAAATGCCACAAGTGCGTCTTCCCAAGAGCCGCACATGGTCCATAAACCTCCCAAAAAGATTCTCAGCATAGCGTCATCAAAATGACCTTCATGACTCCAGGGAGCTGACAAAAGGTGGGATGCCCTGCGTGCCTCAACACAAGCCTTTTCGTATTCTCTCTCCAGTGAATATCCCCAGCTAAGCAGAAGATGTAACCAGATGATTTCGTGCTCCGAGGCATAATAACCCTCTGCGGTTTCTGCATAAAAAAGGGATTTTACTTCACGGGAACCTTCAAAACGGATTCTTTGATCTATCGAATCCACCAGTTCGTGTAGAGCTTCATTATCCGGGTTACCCGATAATACCTTTAAATAAGCTTGCTCCAGGGTTGTGATAAACGTGTTTTTCTCCTCTTTGGGAAACGTTTCAAGCGCTTTTTCGGGGGAGCCGGTTGCATGATGATATAAGCTGTCCTGGTAGTCATCTGAGGAATTAAGCTTGGAACTGCAACCGGAAAACAAAAAGATCGCGAATATGGATAGGTAAATGCGAGGTTTCAACACAGGCTTCATCAGGGTATCCTTATAGGTGGCTCCGTTACCACTTCAGCAAAGGTTTCTCGATAGTCTTTTTTATTCGTTTTTGACCGTTCCAGACTTTGTCATTGGTGGTCACCGACACCAACTCCAGGTCTACCTGGTAGAAAACCGTTTTCAGGTTTTTTAGTTGATCCTCGACCGAATGGATGGAACCTCTTAAGAGAAAATCAACCTTTTTTTCCTGGAATATTCTTGTTCCCGCAGGATGAAGATTGTGTTCATGCTGGTCTTCTCTTTCCCTGCGAACCTCTTTTTTTGCTTGCCCGGTGGCTGCAAGTTCCACTGCATCCGAATGCTGCAGTGCCAGTTCTATGTCCTTGATAAAGGTTTTTGTTGAAATATGCTCGGTCGTTTTATTAAGTACTCTGCCCAGGCCGATGACGGGTTTTCTGCCCCTGCTGTTAAAAAATTCCCTGAACCAGGAGTCTGAAAGCAGATCATTGACCATATGATTCGAAACCAGCTTTGAATCGGTTTCGTTCCACTTTCCGGAAAGGTCTGTTGCTTGGTTGTCAATGGAACGAGTCACCCTGGTTCCACTGCAGGACTGGAGCGCAAGAAAACAACAAACGACCAGAAAAATCTTGTAAAATTTCATGAAGTATCCGAATGAATTAGTTTTAGTAGTCATGCCCTTTCTTGATTTTTAACCAGTGTCTGAGCGAATACTTGAACGACCAACGCCTTAATCAAACAGTGAGCTATTGTCCAATAACTGTATTTTATGTTTGCCGGCTTTCTTTTTAGCAACAAGTTAAATGAATACATGTTGCTCTTGAAATCAGGGTACAGGTAACGAGAACATGCCTAAACGCAAGATCATTTCCAGATAAGACCATGTCTCCAAATTTCGGCTGGCACCGCATAAATATCAGAAATATATGACACAATCACAATTATAATATTTCATGCAATTGCCCTGGCAAAGCAAAGCTGAGACAAACCCTAAAAATGTGTAGACTTACTAAAAGTAAGGTTTAAATTTTTGAAAATAGTATCCCAGTGCAAGGTCGGTGTCAAAATTCGATCGAGCAAAGGACGGAATTGATCGACTAATGGATGAAATGAAGGTTTATTTTCATTTTTTAAAATGTTTTTCCTGTTGAATCAGACGGTTGGGGGTTGACATAGGCATCTGTTTCAAGGGATTTTAGTGGATCTAACAGCTGATGTTCAGTATCATTAAAATCGAGCACATAAAAAACCATCTTGTTGGTTAATTTTTCCGATAAACCGGGAAACAGGTATCGAGTTTTATTATGAAGGCTTTCCGACTATTTCTATTTTTTTGGCTGATGTTGATGTTTGCGAGCGGAAATCTTTTGGCCCGGGATAAACAAAAAGTCTATGTGATTCCGGTATCGGGAGCTGTTGACCCGGGTATGGCTGCTTTTTTTGAACGTACTCTGACTGAATATGCCAAAGACCCGCAGGCGCTGGTTGTAATCGAAATGGATACCTTTGGGGGTAGAGTGGATTCTGCCTTCGAAATTGTTGATCACCTCATAAATATCCCTCAAAGCAAGGTTATCTCCTATGTCACCAAGCGAGCTATCTCTGCAGGCGCGTTGATCGCCCTGGCAGCGAATGAACTGACTATGAAACACAATACCTTGATCGGAGATTGTGCTCCCATCATTATGTCCAGTGAAGGACCTAAAATGCTGGGGGAAAAAGTACAATCCCCTCTCAGGGCTAAATTCAGGGCATTGGCAAAAAGAAACGGATACCCGAGCTTGTTGGCGGAATCAATGGTTACCCAGGAGATGGAGGTGTATCTGGTTGAGTTTCCCGATAAGAAGATTTATATGGATGATGTGGGATTCGAAGATTTAAATGAAACTGAAAAATCAAGAATCATTTCCAGAACAACCATCGTCGCCAAAGGTGAATTGCTGACCATGGACGACACCGAAGCCAAGCAATTGGGTTTCTCTCAAGTCAGCACGAATACTCTGGAAGAAATGCTGGTCGCCAGGGGTTACACCGATTATGAAATCATACGCATTAATGAAAACTGGTCAGAGACCTTTGTGCGTTATATCAGTTCCATTGCACAGGTGTTAATGCTGATTGGTTTGGGGGCACTCTATCTGGAGTATAAAAGTCCCGGTTTTGGTATTTTCGGAATTATCGGGTTGATCTGCCTGGGATTGGTTTTTTTCAACCAGTACTTTGTGGGATTGGCTAACTACACGGAGTTGCTGATTCTGATAATCGGAATCATGCTATTGGCGGTGGAGGTGTTCGTGTTGCCCGGTTTTGGTATTGCCGGCTTTGCAGGATTGACCACTATCGGTATTGCCCTGTTGCTCATGCTGCAGGATTTTGTCATACCTGATCCGGCTTTACCTTGGCAAAGCGACCTGTTGTTGAAAAACCTGGTTCAGGTACTGGTATCGTTCATTGCCGCTTTTTTTCTAACGATGTTTATGTTTCGCTATTTCCTGCCAAGGGTCTCAAAAGTGATGAGCGGTCCTTATTTGGAAGGAACTCTGAAAGAGTCGCATGTTACACAAGCAGCCGATAAAGGTATTCAAGTCGGCGATGTGGGGAGAGCGGATACATACCTGAGGCCCTCCGGCAAGATTGTTATTGGAAACAAGCTTCTTGATGCCGTTACATCGGGTGACTTTATAGAAAAAGGCACAACCGTGAGAATCACCAAGATTGATGGAAATCGAATTGTTGTTACCAATGTGAGTTAATTATGGATAATCCACTGGTTTTCCCGATAGTTTTGCAGTTAATTGGACTGGTCATTATTATGGCTGAAGTCATTCTTCCTTCCGGCGGTCTTTTAACCCTGCTGGCGACCGGTATACTGGGCTACTCCCTGTATTCGGTATTTACCAATGTTTCAACCTCGGCGGGGTTTGGATTTGTCGTTGCCGATATCATCATCCTACCAATTATCGTGATAGTTGGATTCAAATATCTGGCAAAATCGCCTGTGACACTCAGAAAAAAGCTATCAAGCGAAGATGGCGTGAGTGTCCAAAAAAACGCCCTCAAACAGTATATTGGACAACAAGGTACAAGCGTAACCGATCTGCGTCCTTCCGGTATTGCGCTGATCGGTGATGAGCGGTTCGATGTGGTGGCCGAGGGTAAGTATCTGGATAAGGACACGCCGATACAGGTGGTATCGGTAACCGGAAACCAGATCATTGTAAAAGAACTATATAAGTAATTCTTAAGATTACATTTGTGGGTGATCTTGATTTCTTAATTCTCCAACTTTGGGCTTTAAGCCTTTAAATTAAACCTTTAGAGAGGAAATATGGGTGTTCAGTACATTGTCTTAGTTGCTATTTTAGCCATTGTCGTTCTGGTCTTGCTGTTTTTTGTGGGATCTTCCTTATCATTGTGGATTCAGGCCTTGGTTTCCGGAGCGCGGGTAGGATTGGTCAACATTATTTTTATGCGTTTCAGAAAAGTTCCGCCCAAACTGGTTGTTCAATCCAAAATCATGGCTGTTAAAGCGGGATTGGATCTTCCTACTGATAATCTGGAATCCCACTACCTGGCAGGCGGAAATGTTTCAAGAGTTGTGCAGGCCCTGATTGCCGCAGATAAAGCAAGCATCGAGCTGGATTTTAATCGCTCCGCTGCTATCGATTTGGCCGGTAGGGACGTATTGGAAGCCGTGCAGATGAGTGTGAATCCAAAAGTGATCGAAACACCCCTGGTAGCGGCCATGGCAAAAGACGGTATTCAGCTCAAGGCTACATCCAGGGTTACCGTAAGAGCCAATATCGATCGTCTGGTCGGTGGAGCCGGTGAAGAAACTATTTTGGCAAGGGTTGGAGAAGGTATTGTGACCACTATCGGGTCTGCGACTACCCATAAAAGCGTCTTGGAAAACCCGGACCTGATTTCAAAAACAGTTCTGTCAAAAGGCTTGGATGCGGGAACAGCCTATGAAATACTATCCATCGATATCGCCGATGTGGACGTCGGTAAAAACATCGGAGCAGAATTGGAAACCGACAGGGCCGAAGCTGACAAGAAAATCGCACAGGCGAAAGCCGAAGAGAGACGAGCCATGGCATACGCGGCAGAACAGGAAATGAAAGCCAGAGTACAGGAAATGCGGGCCAAAGTGGTTGAAGCAGAATCCAAAGTACCACTGGCCATGGCTGAAGCCTTCAAAGCAGGTAACCTGGGAATCATGGATTATTACCGCATGAAGAATATTGAAGCCGATACCCAAATGCGCGATAAGATCGGCACACCGGAAGACCAGGGAGATCAACAAGATAGCT
>JANQLH010000110.1 GCA_028280735.1 SAR324 cluster bacterium
TCTTGTATGATTTTTGCCCCATCAGCCTTAAAGATGGTTTTGGTGTCACCACATTGAATGGTGATCTGTTTTTTCCCTTTTAGCATGATTTCATCCGCCTCTACGGTTACTCTCTTGTCTTCAAGTAGCTTGGAATTGGCTCTATTCATCTCATTAACCGAAAAAAACAGATCCCTAATGATAGGCTTGGTGGGATTGCCATCTAAAAACTCGATCTTTACACTGTCGATTTTATGCTCAAACATTATCAGCTCTTCGCTTCCAATCCAGGGTGTTCCCAGTTGTGCCGGCACAGGATGATCATACGGATTATCAGGATAGTCCACCCAAATCCGGTTCTTTTTCAATTCCATTTTTTGAATCACTCCCAAGCGGTACCCTTCCAGTTGTTTACGTTCCTTTGTCTGAGTAACAATCGTGTTTAAGCTGGTTTCTTTTTGCATTTTTTTTAATTAGTTCATGGCCAGGAGAGACTCGACAACTGCCGTATCTCGCCATGGCATTAAGGTGGTTTCGTTTTTGTTTACACAGCTGACCTGGGTCGTTTCCACCAGATGATCTTTATTATGGCAATCCAAGGCGGATTGCCAGACAATCATCAAGCGGGGATGATCCGGCTCTATGATGATCGTTTTGATAGCGGAATCATGCTCAATCGTGGCATCGCCTATCCTGGTTGTAAGGTGGAGTCTCAATTCAGGCAAATGGAATCTGAATTCAGGTTTTCCAGCCATGAGATAGAATAGTGCCGCCGCTTCTCCCCCAAAAAGATACGGTACCTGCTGATCTTCCGGGGCTGACTGAAAAAAGAGGGGTGAAAAATCGTTTGGTAAAAAAGGTGCCCTCTCGGTTTGCCACTGTTCATCATACGTTCCGGCATAGTCGACCCTGGGTTTTAAATAATTGGGTATGGCACCAAATCCAGCCACCTTATTTTTCTTATGGTTGGCCTTGGTGGGAAAGCCCGGGTACTCGATGTTGGGGAGTCTTTTGCCATGTAATGATTTTTCTTTCAACGCATAACCTTTACCGACATTATTGCGTAAATCAGATCGTAGATGTTCTTGAGCGGTTTCTTCATCCGTTCCGCCATAAGCGTTTTCATAACGGATTGCCATGTGACTGAAAGGCTGAGTCATGGTTTTGGAAGTGACCCCCATAAAACGGTCCCATAACCTGTCACCAACGATCTTCAGTGATTTACTCCAGCTACCGATCTTAAATCCGACCAATAGCTCTTTATCCGGGTTATTTCCAGGTTGATAGGCTGTTCCATTCACAATCAAATCGACTTTTTCCTTTAGTCCGAACAGGTCGCTGTCATATTTAAGACTGCTGATTCCTTCTTCACCGGTAAATATAGGGTCATCAAAGACCTCCTCCTGCTTATCCGAAACAACAAGCATTCCATTATCTTGAATATCAAACGTCGCCTTAACCGCGACCAACCACATTTTGCGGGATGTTTTCGGGTCCAGCCTGATGACTCCTTTGGCTTCAAATGGTGTTTCGTTGGTAATAGACCGCATTTCGATATTTATGAGTTTAGATTGAAGATTTTAGATTTTCTACATTGCGAAAGCTTTGCTTTCAGCTCTTGCATCGTAATTGGTTAAATAAAACAAACTGACCGTTGATGGCTTCACATTATTTTGGATTTTCAATGTCGTGAAAGCAGCGCTTTCGGTTTTATATGTCATCCGGACCCCGGATCAACAGACTGTGTCATAATAAGAATTTTGGTGATTATGGGCAGATTTTCATTCTGCGTCATTCCGGGCTTGACCCGGAATCCATTTTTAACTAATTGAAATAATTAGTGGACCCCGGATCAAGTCCGGGGTGACGTAACATTCTTAAGCTTGCCAGGTGTTCAGTTTTTCCTCTTAATCAGGGACTAAAAATTACTAATCGCCAAAAGCTAAGGACTAATCCCTTAACGACAATTTAGATTTACTGATTGTGAAAGCTGAGCTTTCGATGTCTATGTTTCTATTCCGGCAAAGAGCCATGGGGAGGATGAGTAGTTACCTTTGTTTTCCTCCCACCACCTGCGCCACTGGCTGGTGGCATTCCATTGATCTTTCACATCCCAATCGGCGAAGAAAGGGGATATGCTCTGTCTTGTGCGAATCTGAAGTTCATGGAAGGCATATTGTCTTGACCAGTAGTTGCCTTGCTCAAAAGCCATTTCGTCGATGCAGCTTTCGATGCTGAATGGTACTCCTCGTCGATACCTGAGCTCTGAGTCAAACCGGTATTGGTTTTGAAGCCACCAACGCATCCACTGGCTTTTCCAGGTTATTTCCACTGTCACTTCATGCTTTTTATCTTCCGATCCTTCTTTAAGATCCGGAAATAATAATGGCAGGGACGCCCCGGTGATCAGGTTTAAGCTTTCCAGGATGAGATATTGCTGATCCCAATGTTCTTTGCTTTTGATCTGCTCATCGATCATGTCGATGAGCACTGGAACTCCCAGGGGCAGGCCTAAGATTCCCAGCGCCTGAATCACCTGGGTTCTGATCGCTTCTTCCGGGATACAGCGTTTGATGAGCAATAAATCGTCACCACGAGTTGCCGCGCAAGCCAAATAAATCGGTAGTTGTTGAATCTTATCGGGAGCTTCGATCAGTCTTTTTCGGGCAACGAGCAACGCTGCTTCCTCACCGGATATCAATGCTGAAAACAGGGCTGCTTCAAACCATTCTGCATCCGGGTCTTGCCACAAGTGATTACAATCAGGCGTTGTTGCTAAATAGTTGGTATGAACCTGGGCCCGATAAATCTTTTCCAGCACGTCGGGCTCCCTGTTGTTTGCCGAGAGAGACCAATCATCTGTCTTGAGCTTGTTTTTGTACTCCAGGATTTCAACCAGGCTTTTTTGGATCTTGGGTGCTTGTGTATCAAACCGGTTTCTTATCCACTCGGCTATGTATGGATTGTTTGCATAGGTGAGGGCCTGAAAAATCTCGATTGCCAACTCTTCATCCTGTTCACACAGCTCAATGATACCATCTAACTCTCCCCCTTTCTCAGTTGCCAGGGTGGCCAGGATAAAAGCCGATTCCCGCTTGCTATCCGCCAGTTCGTCATCTTCTACATCGTTATTTAGAATAGCTTTCAACAGCGCCATGCCTTCCTGTTTGTTTCCCTTAAACGCTTTGGCATTCAAATGAAGCTGTGCTTCATAAGGTTCCACCCCCGGCCATTCGTGCATGACTTCAAAAAGAACCAGCTTGGCGTTGTATAGCAGATCATGAATAGTTTTCAGGTTTTCTTTAACCAGGTCATCCCTGAACTCGTTTTTACCCTTTACCGTCTGCAGCTCGGTAGACCTGTCTGAATCCACCATGACCTCATCTTCATCGCGTTTATTCTTGGCCGCATCCAGGACCATTTTGCTAAGCACTGCCGGAGGCATCGTCGAAAGCTGTTTGAGTTCGTCAAGACTGTTAACACTAAAAACCGGGTCACCCTGGCTTTCAAGCTCTGCTTCGGCTTCTTTCAGTCTGGCTTTGGAGAGGGCTTCCAGGTCTGCCATGTTGTTGGTTCGGACCGGGTAGCCCGGCACCGGCTCTTTCGCTGTGGGAAACTCGTTGGCAATGGCGTTGTTGCGACGGGTCAGTTCGTCCAGATCGGCAAAGCTTAAGCTGCCGTCATCAGCTTTGACCTTGAATTCGGCCATGTTGTCCATCATGCGCTGTGCTGTAGCGATGGTTTCTTTTAATTCCGCCGGGGAGTCTTTGCAGACGTATAACTCTTTTTTCATTTTAGAAGAATGAGTTTAGATGTTAGATTTCCGGGTTGTGAAAGCTCCTCGCTTATTCCCACTTCCTGAAAGGTCGTTTTTTCAAATACCGTCTCCTGTTCCGTTAGTAATGCCATTGTTCCTCCGATGCTGCTCTGACTGATGGTTTTTTAGCTGTTTATATATTTAATTATCTACTTTTTATATTATTATATTTTATCTAATTAAAACGATCATAACTTTAATCTAAAAGATGAAGGTATTTATCATTTGGTTTTTTGATTCTTATTCTTATATTTGTTTTTTC
>JANQLH010000111.1 GCA_028280735.1 SAR324 cluster bacterium
GAAGTGACTCAAAAAACCTAAAGTTATCCTTTAGTACTATTTTTTCTCAAATAATTGCTCGGTTACGCACTGTCTTACCCGATTCTGTTGTCAATGAACTTCGGCTTGTTTTATTTTGCAGCCGATCATTTATATTGCGCATGTTGCTTAAAAGTTGTCAATAACTTTTTTGCGCTTTTTTTTCAGCTGCTCTTTCAAAAAGGGTTAAACACTTTTTTGTTTCGCAACTGATCAATGATGATGTCCATGATTCGATTTCACTGTCAAGATTTAAAATTTATTTTTTAATTTCGACGTAATTTCAGTCTACTCCGACGAGAAGTTTGAACAACAGAGAATCTGTTTATCTTCTCTCAGGTGAGCAATGACTAAAAAACCACATAATTTCAGAGCACTGTAAATCGGCAAGATAGTGATTTACTAAGTCGATTGCCATCAAATGGAATGTCTGTCGGCAGCAATTGCTCGATGGTAGGTGCTTAAGGAGAGATCTTTATTTTTGATTTGACAGGAGTATTGTTGTCACCACTAATAAATCCTTTGTCTTCATCCATATGTAAAGTAATTCGGGGAGCATTCATTTCCATTTGATTCTTTTCTTTAACGGATGCATTACCTGTCAGAGTGATGGAATTCGATCGATAGTCAAAAACGGCACGATCTGCCTTGGATGTTCGCTTTGGTTGCGAAATTACTACATTTTGATAGGCAACGATGCGCTGCAGTTTTTCATCCTGATCAAAAAACAAGTCCGCCCTGTTTCCGGAAAACTCGGCATTTTCAGTTTTGTCATGAATGTTGATTTTTCCTTGCAAGGTAATTTTTTTTGAAGAACGATTCACCCTGAACTCATCGGCTAACCCTTCAATAACCTGGGAAACAGCTTCACCTATTTTTTCCGATGGGATCTTCGTTGCATCAGGATCCTTTATTAAGATAATCTTTACCTGCTTTCCCGGAATCTCGGTAATGGTTCCAAATTCCAAAATTAGGTCGTAATCTATGCTATCGGCTGTTAATTCGAAATCATGGGATTGTATTCTGACTCCTCCACTCAAAACAGCCCTGTTTAAATCTCGATCCAACTCTGCTGTCTTACAGAATAGAAAGACTGTGCGTACATCATTAGTTTCAGGATCAAATTCATTGAATGTCCCCTCGACTTCGCCTGTTGCCTTAATCAGTTTGATTTTGCGGGATGCGTTATCTCGTTTGATTTCCACCAATTCTGACTTAAGCAATGATTTTGTGGATTCCTGAACAATGACCACCTCTCCTTTCAAAATGGCGTTCCCTTTCGCTTTATCAATTCGAATAGTCTCATTGGATTTGATCGTGACAAAGTCGTCTTGCCCGGATAACTGGAAATTGAAAAGGAGACATCCGATCAGAGCAAACAAGCACACCAGGCTGTTTTTATTGTGCTGAACTTTTTGGGTAAGACTCCTTGAACTGTCTAACAAGCGTTTCATAATCTTATTTTTGCCTCCGGTTGTTCCAAGACCAAGATTCCTGTTGAGATATTGTAATGCAGTGCCGATGAAATGATTTCGTCATCTTCAGTCGTGACCAGGACAGTCGATTTGTTATAAATGATGTTTTGTTTTTGATTTAGAAAGATCTCTTCGGTTTTTAATGTCTGATTCCCTTTGGTATCAATCCGAACCTGGCCCCAAAGGCGCATAACGCCCTCCTCGCTTTTCATTTCCCCGGATTGAGCCACAATTTTAGTTGATGGACTTTTTAACTTAGAATCATACAGGTGGATCTGAATATCATTGAGTTTTGTAATTTGTTTCTGTTCAAATATTCGTGCTTTTTCAGCAACCAACTGCAGGGTAAGTGTATTGTTATCAAATTCCCGGACAATCGGTTTTGAGATGATCAAAGGCTCCTCTTCCTCAATTATTTCTATTTTCTCAACAGCATGTTCATCATGAGTGTCCCACAAAACATTAATAATGATAAAAAACAGAGTAAGTAAACCTGCCAAACAAGCTATTTTAAAGATGAATTTGAAGGGTAACTTATATGCTTTCACTTTTTTTGAACTTGAAGATCTCATTTCAGAAAATCGGTGTTTCGGATTGCTCCCACTTTGGATCGACTGATTGCAAGCTTAGCTTTCCGGTTGATTTTTCCACCGACGATGAAACCATACCCATTGATCAGGATAAGAACGTATATGGTTTTCCAATGCCTGACTATATTTTTGTGTCAATGATTCTATTTCCTCTTCAGTTCCGGCATAAGGTTCTTCCGAAAGCTTTTCAAATCTAACCAGGTGGGTTCCGTCATCTCTTCTAACACCGTATCCGGATAAAACAGGACAGTTAAACTTTTGGGCGAATGTAGCCGGTCCGACAGCAGTGGCAGCTTTTCTTCCAAAAAAGTCAACATACACTGTTTTAATTCTCGTATCCTGGTCAATTGCGATCAGAAGGATCTCCTTATTGCGCAGGCAGGTCAGTATCTCTTTGGCAGTCGCTCTTTCTCCTCTTTGTACTGTTCGCAAGTTATTCGAGCTGCGACTATCAAGTAAAAAACTATCCAGTTTTGAGTCGCCGATTTTTGCACTAATAGCCACTCCGGTGATGCCAAGCATATCAAATACTGTTGGATATAATTCCCAATTCCCGACATGACCGAACAACAGAATCAAACCTTTTTCTTCATTCAGGGCATTCCGGAGCAATGGTTCATTCTCAAAATGAATCCACTTTTCCCGTTCTTTTTTGATTTTTTTTAAAGCCAGTGTTTCAAAAAGGGTTGTGCCAACATTTCGAAAGCTTTTTTCGAGAATCGTTTGTCTCTCTGATGAATTGAGCTTCGGGAAACAGAAGCCCAGTTGATATTCTGCGATTCCCCGGTCTTTTTTTGCAAGATTTAATGCTACGCCACCAACGAAGGAACCAAACTTTTGATTCCATTTTACCGGGAATAAATTACTGAGGTATTGAAGGGTTTTCAAAATCAAAAACTCAAACAATCTTCTGGTTTTTTTTAATCGCGGAGACTTCTCCTTTTTAAAATGATCGTAGTGTGTATCCCTTCCCATTCCTTAATTCTCCGTCGCCGGTAACCATTGTTGTGCATATTGAATGTATTTGGCCGGAGTGTTTTTAATCATATCGATTTCGCTCTCCCTCAAATCTCTCACTACTTTGCCCGGTCTGCCCATCACTAATGTATTGGGGACGTCAAATCTTGCTCCCTGCGAAATCAATGATCCGGCAGCCACCAAAACATGGCTGCCAATAAAGGCTCCATTCATCACTATGGAACCCATCCCGACAAAACTGTCATCTGCAAGCTCACATCCATGGATTATACAGGAATGCCCGACAGACACCCCGTTTCCGATTTTCACATCGAATCTACCCAGTTGACCGTGCAACACCGTGTTGTCCTGTATATTGCATCGTTCCCCAATTGTAATCGGCTCTACATCTCCCCTTAAAATACAATTATGCCAGACAGACGTCATATTCCCTATATTAACATGACCGGTAATCACCACGTTCTGACCAAATCGGACGTCCTTTCCGGTAATGAGTTCCTTGAATTCCATAATCCTCTAAATTTTTTGTAATGATTTTAGATAGTTATTTATCAATGAGATTTAAAAATACTGAATATACCGAACTCTGTCTATTTGGGACTTGCATGCCCGGTCAACCAGTAAAGTGTTTATGGTCTTCCTTTGAAGAAACCGATTCCAACTTAGCATTCAACTCTCTAGACTAACCATCCAATTCTTGTTAATTCTGAAACCTGGTCAATCAGCAGTCCCAGTTAATAGCTTGAGAATAATTATATACATAAAGTGGACACACCTGAAAAAACATCCGAGGAGATCATCGATTGGCAATTGGTTGAAGCAGTTCTTTTTAGCTCGAATCATGCTCTTTCCGTACCTCAAATTAAAAAAATCACCGGGTTGAAAGAGACGGGCAAAATTGCGGAAATCATCGGTGAGCTTAACAGATTCTATCGCGAGCACAATCGGTCCTTTACTATCCAAAAGGTTGCCGGAGGTTACCAGCTAAGATCGTTGCCGAAGTTTAGACAATGGATCAGGAAGGGCAAGATTGTAAAACCCATTCAGCTTTCACCTTCCGTGATGGAAACACTCGCGATCGTTGCCTACCGCCAACCCGTGACCCGTGCCGATGTGGAAGAGATTCGATCTGTTGATGCTACCTACTCCTTAAAATCATTGTTGGACAGAAAACTGATTAAAATAGCAGGCAGAAAAGAAATACCCGGCAGACCCATGCTTTATGCAACATCAAGTTTCTTTCTTGAGGTTTTCGGATTTAATACCTTGAAAGATCTGCCGAGACCGGAGGAATTCGATATCCTGTCGGACCAAGAACTGAATGCAGAAATTGAACAGACCGGAGAATAAGATTCATATGAGAATTGTCGTAAAAGTCGGGACTAATGTTTTAGGAAGATCGAATGGACGCTTGGACTATAATCGAATCTCGGATTTGGTTGATCAAATTGCTGAATTAAGGAAATCCCACCAGGTAATTCTGGTTAGTTCCGGAGCAATCAGGGCCGGTCAGGAGTTTTACCAGTTTACCGGTGAAAAGGATTCTCTTAAACGTCGCCAAATGCTGGCGGCAATTGGGCAAGGAAGGTTGTTTCAACTTTATGCTGATTTTTTCCGGGAGCATTCCGTGATAACGGCCCAGTCGCTTATCACCTTTGATGATTTTAGAAAAAAGGCATCGTATAACAATATTAAGAACACCTTGGATGGCCTGTTGGAGAACGGTGTGATGCCAATCATCAACGAAAACGATGTCGTCAGTTTTAGTGAATCCACTTTCGGAGATAACGATCAGTTGGCAGCTTTGACCGCATCCATGCTTAGCGCGGACTTGATGGTACTGCTTTCAGATATTGTCGGCTTTTATACGGCTGATCCAAAGAAGAATCCCGATGCCAAACTGATTTCAAGTGTCGAAAACATTTCCCCTGAGTTACTGGCGTTGTGTGAAGACTCTTTGTCGGAAGGAGGAACCGGCGGTATGTTGAGCAAGCTTAAAGCAGCAGAAACAGCAACCTTACACGGCATACCGACAGTCGTTTGTTCGGGAAAACAAAAGAATTGTTTATTAAACGCCATATCCGGTAAAACAACAGGTACCACCTTTCTTACCAAAAACGAAAAAAAGGCTCTGAGCATACGAGGCAAATGGATGACGACAGCTGCAAGCATCAAAGGCATAATTACCATTGATGAAGGAGCTGAAAGAGCTCTTAAGGATAAAAAAAGCCTGTTGGCTGTTGGAGTGATATCAATTGAAGGAAGTTTTAATAAACGAGATGTCGTGATCATTCGAAACAACGAAAAATCTAGAATTGGCGCGGGCTTGGTTAACTACCCGGCTCTTGATTTACGGCAAATGGTAAAAGCCAAAGAAAAACCCAAAGGGATCATTGTCATTCATAAAAATCATCTCTATACTTTGTAGAAAATGATGAAAGTCGGATTGAAAACCCGATTTCCTGCTAACATCCTGATAGCTGCATGTTCTCACTAAGTATTCCGAGTAACCTAAAAGCATCTTCTCTGCATTTCGCGAAAATAAATACTGATTTATCAGAGTTGATTTTTATCGAATCTGCATTGAGATTTCATTTTCATATATTTAGGCTGTTGGAGATATTAATATAAGGTTTTAATTGTTTTTATTCTTACAACTTATTCATGGCAAAAAGAAACTCCCTGACCAATCATAAAAGAAAATCTCTGGTAGGATTCATCACTGGTTACGGACCTCCGTCAAAGCTGAGACGTCTTGTAAACTACACCATTTATGCCGGTTTGATATTTTCAATTTTAGTCCTGGGATATCTCTCATACCTTGCTGTTAATCTGCCCAGCCTTGATGAACTCGTCAATCCGGATTATGACTTACCCACCCAAATCTACGATCGTAACAACGAGCTTATCACTGAATTCTATACAAAAAGACGTGTCTTGATTCCCATTGAAAAGGTTCCAAAAGTAATGGTGCAAGCTCTTTTGGCAATCGAAGACGCCAGGTTTTATAACCATTTTGGTATCGATCCCTTGAGAATGGTCAAAGCTTTCATTGTGAACCTTTCACAAATGAGGATCAAAGAAGGAGCAAGTACCTTAACCCAACAAACGGCCAGGATGTTTATCTTGAGTAATGAGAGAACCATGGTCCGCAAACTTAAGGAGATATTGCTTGCTTTAGAAATCGAACAGCGTTTCACCAAAGCTCAGATTCTGGAGCTCTACCTCAACAAATACTACTTTGGGCACGGAGCTTATGGGATTGAGGCTGCGGCACAAGGTTACTTCAGCAAAAGTGCCGAAGATCTGAACTTGGCGGAAGCTGCCTTGATCGCAGGATTACCGCAAGCACCTTCAAAATGGGCTCCCACCTATAGCATGGAGAATGCAACAAAGCGGAGAAACATGGTTTTAAAAGCCATGGAAAACGTTGGTTACATTACGGCTGAAGAGAGAATTAAAACAGCTACGACACCCATAAGACTGAATCTCAATAAAAGCCTGGATTTTAATGAAACCTCCTATTATACCGAGCATATTCGTCGCTATCTGTACGCCAAATATGGTAAAGAGCAACTCTACAGTGGGGGACTGAGAGTTTATACCATGATGGATCTTAAGACTCAGATCTCGGCACAGAATTCCCTGCGCAAAGGTTTGGTGGATCATGATAAGAGGCAAGGGTACAGGGGACCAATCAAAAATCTTTTACAGGAAGTGGATGGAGAGCTGAGTTTATATCTTTACGATGAAGATCGCGGCTGGGATTTTGATAAATTTGAAAATCTGGATGAAGACAGCAAAATATTAGCCAGGGAGCTTTATTCCTCGAAAATTGAATCAGTTGTTGAAAAAAATAATTTTATCATTGGTGGTAAAGTGTTGGGTGTTGTGACCAAGGTAGAAAAAAGCAATACCCAGGTTAACCTCGGCAAGTTCCAGGGCAATTTATTATTGTCTTCCATGCGTTGGGCCCGCCCTGTCAACTATGATCTTGTCTTCACCAAGGAGCGATTAAAAGATTTTAACGATATATTAAAGCTTGGTGATGTCGTAGAGCTTGAAATTCTCGATTATGATTATACAGCAAAGGAATTTTCGCTGGTTCTTACTCAAGACCCCATTGCAAACGGCGGGATGTTGGTGATGGATCCTAATAACGGTGAAGTTCTGGCAATCGTCGGCGGGTATGATTTTAGAGAGAGCGAGTTTAATCGGGCCATCCAAGGAAGGCGCCAAACCGGATCCGCCATAAAACCGATCGTCTATTCCGCTGCTTTGGATAATTCATATACTACATCAAGCATGCTGGATGACACACCACTGGTTGAAGGTGGGTATCGGCCCGGCAACTATTCCGATAAATTTTTGAGCAAGCTGTCATTGAGGGATAGTCTTGTTTTCAGTAAGAACATCCCAACTGTTCGCCTGGCAAAAGAGCTGGGCCTTGATAAGTTCATTGAACGGGCTCATGATTTGGGCATTACAACAGAGTTTAACCCGGATGAACTAGGGGTTGTAATCGGTCAAACATCGATCACTCTGAAAGAAATGACCGTTGCTTACAGTGTGTTTGCGAATGGGGGATACCTGGTTGAACCGGTTTACATCTCCAGAATTGAAGACAGGGATGGTAATCTGGTGGAAAAAAGGGATTACCAGGTTCCAAACCGGGTGATCAGTAAAGAAACATCCTTTTTGATTACAAGTGTGCTACAAGGTGTGGTCCGAAGGGGTTCAGGTCGACGGGCACAAGCTATCAACCGACCGTCCGCAGGAAAAACCGGTACCACCAATAATTTTATTGACGCCTGGTATATCGGGTATATCCCGCAGCTCATCGCAGGAGTTTATGTGGGATTCGACAAGAACCAGCAAACTCTTGGTGATATTGAAACCGGTTCAAGGGCAGCTGCTCCGATCTGGGTTGATTTCATGAAGGAGGTCACGGCTCCTTTGCCGGTACTACCTTTTGAGCAACCTACCGGTATTAATATGGTAAAAATCAATCCTGAATCCGGTGATAAAGCATGTGAAGCAGGTGAATCAAGCAGGTTTGAATATTACAAAGCCGGGACAGAGCCGACTCAATGCCACCGAATTATTGCCACGCCAACTACAAAAGGTTTTGAGAGTCTGGATGACCTCACTGGAAATCCAAACCAGGAAGAGGATCAAGAATTGATAGAAGAGTTATAACTCTTTGCATGTATTGCACATTATAAATTTACCGCAACGCTCCAATTCACACCGGGGCATTCGACCGTTCAACGCGTAAACCACTCTTTCCAGATGAGATGCTCTTGAGCCTTTCACACCAATCACAGCATCTTTATGTGACAGGTTTTTCAGTTGTTCTATTAGTTCTATTATGGAATCAAAATAGACAGCATTAAGGTTTGGGTAGCGGCTTTCAATTTTAGGCAATAGTATTTTACCCGTGTCCCCTCCTATATAGAGATCTGTTAGCTTACCTGGAATATTATCCACAACATAACCTGCTGTTTCTTTCATCCCCTCATCCAGTTCAGCCAGGTTTCCGACCACACCGATGAATTGTTTCATATTCAAAGAGCAGATGGTCTTCAGCATCGCAACCACCGATTCCGGATTGGCGTTATAGGTGTCATCGAGAATTAGAACATCGTTTTTTCCTTTCAGAAATGTAGACCTCCCCTTTTCCTGGGGAAGAACGGAAAGGCCCGGTTCCACCTGTTGCCAGTTTAGTCCAAGAAAATAGCAGACTGCGATAATTCCGGAGATAAGATCTCCTACATAATCACCCAACCTGGGCACAGCCACGGTTTTTTTTCCATAAGGCGAATCGAAACAGAGTATTTGAGTCATGCTTAAAACATCCATATCGATCCGATTCCAGGAAAATTCCGAAGAACCCATTCCAAAATAATGTCTCTCACCATCAACCCGGGCATTGACTAACTTTTCGTCGAATGCTGGTAGTAAAGAGATCGCGTTGGGCTTCAAGTGACTGAACAGTTCAAGTTTAGCCTGATATATCTTTTCCCGGCTTCCAATGACACCAAGATGAGCGTGACCCACATTCAGCAATAATGCGATATCCGATGGTGCAATTGCTGTAAGCTCTTCTATTTCACCCAATCCCGAAGTTCCCATTTCGAGGACCAATAAATCATGATCCTCCTTTAGATTTAGAATTGTTATCGGGCAACCAATGTGGTTGTTGAAACTTCCGATGTTTGTCAAAAGATTTCGATGGTCACCCAGAATATGTTGCAACCATGATTTTGTCGTTGTTTTTCCGGAAGATCCCGTGATATTTACTGTTTTCCCGGAAAATCCAATCATCAGCTCTTTTGCCAGCAAATGAAGGGCGCTTAACGAGTCGGTTACCTTTAAAACGGCTTTGTCTGCAATCTTGGGCACTTCTTTTTCAACGATAATCAGCTTGATATCGGATTCGGCCAATTGGTGAATGTGATCGTGACCATCACTGTTTTCACCCTGCCAGGTAAAAAATATCTCTGCATCTCCCAGTGACCTGGTATCGAACGCTCCCCCACGGATGATCAGTTCCGGATTGTCAGGCTCTGTAATCCACTGTCCCTTGGTAATTTTTTTTATTTTATTAAATGATAATAACTTGTTCATAGTAGCATAGGTGGCTTTTAGAAATAATATCAGTGACTTGGCACTATTTTATTGTTGTTGGACAAAAAGTAAAAAATATCGAGCTGTTCGTTCCCTGTGTCTGCTTCATCATCCTTTTTAAAATTGGACATGGAAATACCCAATAAACGGATACGCTTATTGGGAAATTCTCTATTCGCCACATCCTTTAGTTTTTTGTGTGCAAGCTGAGCGATAGTATCATCCGATATTTCACGATGATTTAATGTGACGCTCCTGGTAATCTGCTGAAAATCAAAAAACTTAACTTTGAGACTAAATGTTCTCCCACGTTGTTTTTTTTTCTGCAGTCTTTTGAATAGGCCTTTCAGAAGATTATCCAGTTCCTTTTTCAGTGGTTCTCCGTATTGGTAATCTTCTCTGAAAGTGTTTTCGATTCCAATCGATTTTCTTTCCCGATGGGTAGTGACGGGTCTGTTGTCAATCCCACGGATAATCTGGTAAAGGTAACGACCAAATTTACCGAAATTCTCTGCCAGGTATGCTTCGCTTTTTTCTAAAAGCTGGTATCCCTTTTCAATCCCAAGCAATTGGAGCTTTGATTGAGTTACCTTCCCAACACCAGGAAGCTTTTTAACCGCCAGTTTCGCCAGAAACTCCGGAGCATTTCCCGGTGTAATAACAAACAAGCCGTTGGGTTTTCTCTCATCAGAGGCGATTTTAGCTAAGAATTTATTGTATGAAACACCTGCTGAGCTTGTAAGCCCGGTCTCGGTATATATGTCTTTTTTGATTCTTTCCGCCACCCAGGTGGCTGACGGGCTATCAATATGATTCACAGTCACATCCAACCAGGCTTCATCTAAAGATAACGGTTCCACCAAATCTGTATATTTACGAAAAATTGCATGAATTTGACCTGATATCTCCTGATATCTGGCGAATCTTGGTGATACAAACACTGCCTGGGGACAAAGCCTTTGCGCTCTAGAGCAAGGCATCGCCGAATGAATCCCAAATTCTCGAGCTTTATAACTGGCGGCGGAAACAACCCCCCGACTGTTTGGGCTACCTCCCACAACCACGGGCAGTCCCATTAAATCCGGATTGTCTTTTATCTCAACAGAAGCATAAAACGCATCCATATCCAAGTGTATGATTTTTCTGACTGAAAAATCCGACATGGTTCCGGTTGTAAACCTATTATAGTTTTTCAAATAATGAATAAGAAACAATGATATGACGATACCGCCGAGTGTTATTTTGCAAGAATACAATTTTATTGTAAACCTGGCTCGTATTAATCTCTTGCAAATCCTTATTCAAGTGTCATTTTTTATTCCTCTCAAAACGGCAGACCAAATACTTCGATCACATGGAAATAATGTTGAACATCAATCAACACGTGTCTGAATCAAGGAACTGTCTGGACAAGATTCTGCAGATAGGTAGATAATGTTTTTTCCATTTTTGCTGCATGAAACTAAGAAATATAACTCAAATCCGCGGTTTCCATCACGTATAATAATTGAGTTCGCACCGAAAATCCTGTTTTAATCCAGCAAACGAGACTTTTCCTTTTTTTGCAGACTTTCTAAATATCAAGATCAATTTATTGTAGTGAGTTAGAACCCAAAAAGGTCGTTATGAAGAAAACAATGTACGAAAAAATATGGGATGCCCACCTTGTTCATCAGCAGGAAGGGGAAACCCCACTGCTATATATAGACCGTCACTTGGTCCACGAAGTGACAAGCCCCCAGGCATTTAGTGGATTGAAACTAAAATCCAGACCCGTTCGAAGACCTCAAAGTGTTCTTGCTACAATGGATCATTGCGTTCCTACAAAAGACAGAGATAAACCGGTTGAAGACTTGGTTGCAAAAAAACAGATGGAAACCCTTGCCGCCAATTGCGAAGAACACGGTATTACTCTCTATGATATGGAACACGAAAATAATGGGATTATTCATGTCATTGCACCTGAGCAGGGATTTATTCAGCCCGGGATGACGGTTGTCTGTGGTGACAGTCATACAGCCACTCATGGGGCGTTTGGTGCCCTGGCTTTTGGAATTGGAACCTCGGAAGTTGAGCATGTTCTGGCCACCCAGACAATTCAACAAACCAAAGCTAAAACTATGCTGATATTGGTCGAAGGGGAGCTTCCGACTGAATCAAGCGCCAAAGACATTGCTTTAGCCGTCATCGGGAAAATCGGCACGGCCGGGGGAACCGGATTTATGCTTGAGTTTGCCGGGAGTGCAATTAAAAACCTGACGATGGAAGGTAGAATGACACTCTGCAACATGGCAATTGAAGCCGGTGCCAGGGGAGGCATGATTGCTCCTGATCAAATTACCTTCGACTATCTGAAAGACCGCTACTATTCTCCCAAAAGTGAAAACTGGGCGGAAGCTGAACAGTATTGGAAATCGCTGGCCAGCGATGAGGGAGCGAAGTTTGATGAAACTGTAACATTGGATGCTAAAGACATTATTCCGCAAGTGACCTGGGGTACGTCTCCTGGCCAAGTAACATCAGTGGATCGCAGCGTTCCGGCCCCGGAAGATTTTTCCGATCCCAACGAACAAAAGGCTTGCCGCAGTGCCCTGGATTATATGGGGTTAGACGGTGGAACAAAAATCGAAGACATTGCCATAGATTACGTTTTTATAGGGTCATGCACCAATTCCAGAATTGAGGACTTAAGATTGGCAGCGAAGTTTGCCCAAGGTAAGAAAGTGAATTCCAAGGTAACGGCAATCGTCGTTCCCGGGTCTTATCCGGTTAAAAAGCAGGCTGAAGAAGAAGGTTTGCACACTGTTTTTACAGAGGCAGGATTTGAATGGAGAGAACCCGGGTGTTCCATGTGTCTGGCAATGAACAATGATAAACTGGAAGCTGGAAAACGAAGCGCATCAACATCTAACCGAAATTTTGAAGGGCGGCAGGGAAAAGGTGCCAGAACCCACCTCGTTTCCCCTTCAATGGCTGCAGCTGCTGCTATTGAAGGCAAATTTGTAGATATTAGAAATTGGAAATAGTCCATACTTACAAGCATTTAAAACTAAACCCAAACTGACAATAAAACCATGGAACCTTTTGTTAAGCACACTGGTAAGACTGCCCTTTTAAACAGAAAAAACGTAGATACGGACCAGATCATTCCAAAACAATTCCTGACCAAGATCGAGAAAACCGGGTTTGGAAAACACTTGTTTCAAGACTGGAGATATCTTCCTGACGGATCTGAAAATCCTCAATTTGAGTTAAATGAAGACAGGTTCATAAATGCCACCATTTTGGTGACTGGAGATAATTTTGGATGTGGTTCTTCCAGAGAGCATGCTCCTTGGGCACTTTTGGACTATGGTTTTCGAGCAATTATCTCCACCAGTTTTGCAGATATTTTTTACAACAATTGTTTTAAAAATGGAATTCTGTTGATCAAGGTAACTCCCGATGAACTCTCCAAGTTAATGGCTGAACTGGAAAATGGCGACGGAATCGAATTTGAGATCGATTTGGAAAAACAGATTGTCTCCACACCCGGTGGGACATCGATTAGTTTTAATATCGACGAATTTAAAAAAGAGAATTTATTAAAAGGTATGGATCAAATTTCGTGGTCTTTGCAACATCTACCTAAAATTGAATCTTTTGAACAGGATCAGAAAACTTCCCGGCCTTGGCTTTGGGACTAATGATCGTTACCAGTTGTTACTCCGCTTTTTACTAACCTGCTTTATGAACTTCCATGAAACCCGGAACCTATAACGTTAACATACTTGACACAACCCTGAGAGATGGAGAGCAAACGCAAGGCGTCTCGTTTTCTCCGGCAGAAAAAACCAACATCGCCAAAGCGTTGCTGCAACACTTGCGGGTAAACAGAATTGAAATCGCGTCCGCATGTGCTTCGGAAAAGGACAAGGAAGCCGTCCAGAACATTACAGCCTGGTCCATAGAAAAAGGGTTTATAGACCAAGTAGAAATCCTGGGATTCATCGATCATAAAAAGAGTGTCGACTGGATTGTTGAATCCGGAGGCAAAGTAGTCAATTTTCTTGCAAAAGGCAGTGAAAAACATTGCAAAATGCAGCTGGGCAAAACCCTAAAACAACATCTCGCTGATATAAAAAAATCAGTTAACTATGCCCTGAAAAACAAGCTGAAAGTCAACATTTACCTTGAAGCATGGTCTAACGGTTACACTGAAAATCCGGAATTTGTATTTGAATTTATGGATACCCTCAAAGCGACCAAAATTGACCATTACATGTTGGGAGACACCTTGGGAATCATGTCGCCCAGCCAGGTTTATGATAGCCTTTCCGACATGATAAAACGCTATCCCAGCGTCAACTTTGATTTCCATCCTCACAATGATTATGGTCTGGCAACGGCAAACGCTCTTATGGCTGTCAAGGCGGGTGTTCGCTCCCTGCATTGCACCGTAAACTGTCTAGGAGAAAGAGCAGGTAATGCTTCTCTGGCCGAGGTTGTAGTTAATCTCAAAGACCGGATGGGGGTTGATCTGACTGTTGATGAGTCTCATTTAATGCGTTTGAGCAACATGGTTTCTTCATTTTCCGGAAAGAGGGTATCAGAAAATACACCTGTTGTGGGTGAAGACGTATTCACTCAAACAGCCGGGATTCATGCCGATGGAGACAAAAAAGGCAGCCTTTACAGAAGCACGTTAAAAGCTGAACGATTCAAGCGCAAACACAGCTATGCTTTGGGCAAGTTAAGCGGTAAAGCATCTTTGGATAAAAAACTGGAGGAATTAGGTCTGCACCTTTCTCCCGTTAACAGAGATAAGGTTTTGCGCAGGGTAATAGAATTAGGAGAATCAAAAAAAACGATTACCACGGAAGATTTGCCCATTATCATAGCGGATGTTCTGGAAACAGAGGACTACCATTATTTACAACTTCACAGCTGTACAGTTACCAGCGGGCTGAATCTGGAATCAACTGCCAGTATTCATATTCAAATCGGGGATGAAAACTACACCTCGACCGGTGGCGGCAATGGGGGGTATCATGCGTTTATGGTCGCTGTTAAGAAGGTACTGGATAAGCGCAAGATATCTTTTCCCAAATTGATCGATTACGAAACAAAAATTCCAAGGGGTGGTAAAACCAGTGCTTTGGTTGATTGCATTATTACATGGAACGATGGCGAGAAAAGTTTCAAAACCAGGGGGGTTCATTCTGATCAGGTTGTTGCTGCAGTAGAAGCCACAATGAAAATGTTGAATCTTCATCTCCACGGAAAAGATTTTTAATCCTCTTTTAAATGGAATTGTTTGCCCATTCAAAAACTTCCTTGTATCTTAACCGGTAATTACGTTACACTAAAAAAGATGCTAAAGAATGATTTGAAAGCTTAACTCATTAAGAAAAGCAAACCTATCCATGTCTGAAATAAAAACCTCACGGGTAAAGACCCAAGAGCTGGAACCGGGAATGACCATCATAGCCTATTCCGGGTTCCATTCTAAATATCATTCCCTTGACGATAAAAGTTGCAAGTTTCTTCAGCACAACTTTAAAAAATCAAAGGCTTCGGTAATCCGAAACAATGAAAAACGTGAAATACCGGTCGAATTGTTAAAACCTGCTGATAAGTTATTGAGGTTGTACGCTTTTCCTTCCGAATTAAAAAAGCTGTTAACGGTTAATGAAAAATTGATCAATGCTCTTAAAGCTCGCGGGTTTTTGGAGTTTGATGTTACCAATGAAGCTCTGGAAAAAGATGAGCAGAAAGAACTTCAAGACGCTATTAGCTTGGTAAAACAAGCGTCCATGAGTACCAAGGAAAAAGAAGAGCATTATAAAAAAGCCAAGGAAAATGCAGAAAAGTTTGTTTATGAGTTGAAAGCAAACATCACAACTCGCAGTAAAACTTCCAAGGCGATCGAAAACATCATGGATGATGCCAGGAAAGGGAAAATCAGCTATGCGGGAATCAATGATTATGTGGATGAGATAACGAGAAACTCCTCAGCCGAAGCCATCTCTGCCATTGTCAGTTTAAAACAGAGTGATCAAACATATGATCACTGTGTGGATGTTGGAGTGATATTTCAATCCTCCTATTTTAAGATCATTGAAAAATTCGGGAAAAAAGGCATTTTCGAAACAAAAAACAAAGCGCTGTTAGCAGCCTTTCTGCACGATTTCGGAAAATCAAAAATTCCCAAAGACATTTTAGATAGCACCGTGCGCTTTGAAAGAGAAAGTGAGGAGATGAAATTAATGGAGTCTCATCCGGATTTTGGTGCAGATATCTTGTCAGGAATGGACATGCCTGACAGCATCATCAATATGGCTCACTTTCATCACGTAAAACAAGACACCACCATGAATTCCTGCTACCCCAAAGGAGTTGATTACGGGAAAGTCATTTATGAAAGTCGGCTGCTGTCCATTATTGATGCCTACCAGGCCCTTGTCGGCAGAAGGAAATACAAAAAATCATGGAATCCCCCGGCAGCTATCAGGTATATTGATGCATTAGCCGGTGTGGAATTTGATATGGAAGCCTGGGAGAATTTTCTGAACGTTGTGGGGTTGTTTCCAAAAGGTTCTTTGGTTGAGTTAAATGATCATTCCGTCGGATTTGTGATGAGTACTCCAAGGCAGGATTTAAAGCGACCTCAAGTGGCGATTGTCAGAAACTCCGGGGGCGAGGATCTGACTCATCACTCTCTGATTGACCTTGAACTTGAGCAGGACATGTCGATCATAAACGATCTGGATATTGAAGAAACATTTGGCCAGGATGCCTTGAATGTTTTTTCAAACATCCAGATTGTATAGAGGTTACCGCATTAGCTTAAGACTTCAATTCTTCGATAATCAGATCTCCAAAATCATCGGTACTAATGATTTTCTTGTCATCCCCGGAACCGGAAAGGTCAGGCGTTGTAAACCCTCGGGAAAAGACACTTTGCATGGCAGCCCAAACATTTCTGGATTCTTCAGTCAAACCCATTTCCATATCAAGCATCATCGCCACTGATCCCACCATAGCGTATGGATTCGCAATGTTTTTTCCGGCTATATCCGGTGCTGATCCGTGAGACGGTTCAAAATACGATTTTTCATCACCAATGCAAGCTGAGGGCATCAAACCCAATGAACCCAAAATACCACCTCCCTGGTCGCTGAGAATATCTCCAAACATATTCTCCATAACCATAACATCAAACTGCGAAGGATTCAGGCAAAGAGCCGTCGATGCTGCATCGACCAGGACATGCTGGATTTGGACCTGCGGATAATCGGAAGACATTTCTTCAAGAATCTCATTCCATAAAATGCTGGACATCAATACATTGCTTTTATGGATGTTATGCAGCACTTTTTTTCGTTTCATGGCTGTCTCAAACGCCACTTTCAAAATCTTTTTGATCTGGTCTTCATCATATTCCAGGGCTTCCTTGACCCATCGCTTGCCATCCTTCGAAGTTCCACGCTCTTTTTCACCAAAATAAAGTCCACCGACCAACTCTCTAATCATCATAATTTCAATGCCATCCCCGATAACCTCCTGTTTCAGGGGTGAGAAATGAGATAATCCGATTGGAAGCGATACCGGTCGGAAGTTAGCGTAAGTATTGTATCGTTTTCTTAGAGGCAGTAAAGCACCACGTTCCGGTCTTTCCTCAACGGGAATTTTTAAGGTCTCTTCGTGGCTGAGGCCAATGGTTCCTTTAAGTATAGTGTCGGCATTGTCACAAATATCAAGTGTTTCCTGTGGTAGTGATTTTCCTTTTTCAAAATAGGCACAGGCCCCAAAACTCGCCGGCATCAGGTTGAATTCAACATCATTTCTTTCTTCCACGACCTTAAGTACCTTCAAGGCTTGTTTCATAATTTCCGGGCCAATTCCGTCACCCGCTAAAACCGCTATTTTGTATTGCTTCATTTCTATATCCGTTTGTTGATACACATTTCTTTATTCACCTGCCAATACGACAATCAGCCACATTTCGATCAAACTGCCGGGATCATTTAGTCATTAAAAATTATTTCACAGCGTTTGACTGCCGACAAGTCATGACTCTTTCAGGCTTTTGATCTAAACGACTCTTTCTATTCTTATTTTTTTTCTTTGATTAACAAACCGGCAAGCAGATTCCAAAGAGTTATTTATGATCAACTCCTCCGGAAAGTCAGATTGGCTTAGTAATGGTCGGATACATTCATCGGAACCAAGTTCATTGGTTGCATGGGCGTCTGAAGCGAGAGAAATTTTACAACCCTTGGATTTTGCGAGGCCCAGCATCTTTAAAATACTTGATTCTAACGCCTTTTTTAGCCTGAGAGATGAGTTGTTTAATTCTAAAGCAACACCTTTGTCAGCTGCGGCAGCAACAATCAGTTCCTGGTCCAACTCAAATGTTTTGTGAAATGGATGCCCGATAACATCCGCACCTGCGTCCATGGCCAATATTATTCTATCAGCAACACTTTTTTGATCCTGCAACTCAAATATATATGGTAAAGGGTGGACAGAGGCAATTACAATATCGAAATCCGCAGCAAGGTTTTTTGGCAGATCAATGATTTCATCCCCTGATCCGAGAATATTGCATTCAATTCCTTTAAACAGCTTCGTTTGGATGTTCCGGGGAGCTTCATATCGGGATAAAAACACCTTAAAAAAGTGCGTATCAGGGCCCTTAATCCGCTCAGACCAATGATAGGCCGAGTTTGGGTTTTGAGCTATCTGAACGGAGTTGTCTGTTCCTGGTCCATGGTCGGTGATGGCGACACCTGCCATACCAAGTTGATCAGCTTGTTGCAGAATTTCTTCGATGGAGTTTAAAGCGTGATGAGAAGCAAGTGAGTGAGTGTGGAAATCTACCTTGAGCATACTTTATTGGTGAGCCGAATTACTCGCAAGACGTTGTTATTTGGATTATGACAAGGATAAAACCTTTCATAAAATGAAGATAATGAAAACCGGATTTTGGTATGTTTTGCAGATGAGCTAGTTCTTTTCTTCTGCTTCCATTGCCCTGATGATTTTTTTCATGGTTTTTTTAAAATCATCTAATCCTCTGCGATCTTTATCGAGAGCTCTTTCAATAGCTTTTAAGGCACGATTGTAGTCCTTTTTTTGATAATAAGCCTCGGCAAGGGTATCCAGGTTGGCAGAGGAAGGGCTGAGTTCAACAGCTTTTAAAGCCAGCTTCAGGGCGTCATCCAGCTTTTGCATCTCTACTTCGGTGGCGTTTAAATACATCCAGGCCAAATTATTCAGGGCTATGTTATCCTCGGGATTTTTTTTGAGTATTTGCTTGTACACTCTTTCCGAATCGGAAAACTTTTTCGCCAAATCGTAATTCAAAGCAAGCCTAAGCTGAACCCACATAAAATCCCCGTTTTTCTCCAGCCTTAAAAAGCGATTCAGTAAATCAACCGCTTCTTTATGTTCTTTTAATTGTTGTAACACATAGGATTGTTTTACGATTATCCAGGGATTGTCCACCGACAATTCCAGTCCTCTGTTAAAGGCTGTTTTAGCTATTTCATAGTCATCATTTCTAATCGAATCGATTCCCAGGTAATAGTAGTGCCAGGGAGCCTTCATTTTTGATTGTTCGATTTCGGACAGATCGAGCTTATTATTTTTGTCTCTTTTCATATGGTGCAGAAAATAGCTTAAATAAGGAAAATGCGGACTGTTTTTTTTCTTAAGTCGGGCCAATCCTTTTTCTGCTTTGGAAAAATCCTTATGTATTATCCGCTCGTAAACATTGTATTCGCTGCTGTGCTTGGCAAACTGCCAATACTGCGTCGCTTTATTGGTCAAATAAAGATTCAATTCAATAGTTCCGATGCTAAAATCATCCAAATCCAGGGATTTTTTAATGTTTCGCAGTGCATCGGCTTTATTCAAATGAACCTGAACATAAGCAAGTTGAGTGAGAAGATGAGATCCGTCAGGTTCTTTGATCAAGGCTTCTTTAAATGCTTTTTCCGCTTTGTTGTATTCTTTTAAACCTTCAAGAATTCTTCCCTCTATTTCTTTCAACCAGTTTGCATCCGGTCTTAGTGCTATTGATTGACGAACAGAATCATGGGCATCCTCAAGCTGGTCAATCTCAATCTCAATCAATGCCTTTTTTGCATAAGCCCAGTAATCTCTGGGCATTATTTCCAATAGCTCATTGATTTCATCCAATGCTGTTTCCCATTTACCCAACTCATCCAGGGTTTCTATGTAATACGCCCTGATCCATGTGGACTTGGGATCGATTTTAATCGCCTTCACAAGGGATGCCAGTGATGAATCATACCTTTTACTTATACGATAAAGATTGCCCAGCTTACCAAGGATAAAAGAGTTGTCGCTATCGTTTTTCAGTGCTTCTTCATAAGCGATGGTCGTTTCCTTGGTTTTTCCTCTTTTTTCAAGCAAGTTCGCATATTCCAGAATTAAATTTTGGTTTTTATCGTTAATTTCAAGCCCTTCAAGAATAATTCGCTCAGCTTCAAAGGTATCGTTCTGTCGATTGTAAATTCTGGCCAGGGTCTCATATACAAAGGGATCATGAGTTTTGTTCTCCCTGGCTTTCTCAAGAAAATCCAATGCCGGGTTAGCTTTACCGGTCTGCAGATAGATCTTGGCAACCTGTATCATCGCCCAGGAAGAGTTTGGCTTGATACTCAATCCTGCTTTGAAAAACCTTAATGCTTCCTCCCACTTTTGCTGTCCTGCTAAAATAGTTGCAATCTGAAACATCAGCAGATGATCATTTGGGTTTTTCTTCAAGGATGCAACCAGAATTTCAATTGCCTCATTCAAGTTTCCCTGTTCAACCAGCAACGAAGACATTCTTAAACTAATCCACGGATTTGAAGGGAACAGATCGTAGACAAGGCGAATGTGTTTTTGCAGTTCATCTTTTTGTTTCAGATAAATCAGGATTTCAACATAAAGCTTGTGATACTGGATCGACCCCGGGGCCAGTTGTGTTGCCTTATGACAGGAAACTTTCGCTTTTCCCACCTGTGCCAGCTTTAATTCCAATTCGGCTTTTTTAAACCACAGGCTATCGGAATAAGGATCTATTTCGAGCGCCTGATTGGTAAACTCTATGGCTTTTACTATTCTGCCTTTTTCTTTTTCTATACTGGCCAGTACGGAGAGGATTTCAACGGGTCTGTGGTTTTGTAAATATACTTGGTAAAAGTCCTCCCGCGCTGACTCAATATACCCATTGGTAAACAAAAACTGAGCCCTGGCTGCCACCATTCCGATGTTCCCGGGCTGTTGTTTAATTTGTGAGGAAAGGTAATCCAATGCCGCTTGATCAGTCTTTTGTCGGCTAATGATCGAAGCTTTGAGCAAGTGAAGTTTTGGAACGTCGCTATATTCTTCCAGCAGAATGTTTAATCGTTTGGTTGCTCCGACAAAATCCTCTTTGCCTACCAAATCATTTATCCGGATCAATTCTTTGGTGGTTTTAGGGTCAAATCCTTTTGCATTTGAACTGTCTAACGCAAATAAACCGGGGGATAACCCAAGCACCGATAAGCAACTGAGAGTAAGAAGCAGAATTCTAACAAGGGAAAGCCCAAATCGACTATTTCTGTTTTGGCCCTTAAACGCGCGGAATGATTGGTACATTTTATTTTGATAAAGGCTGTTGGCAACTTTTTCCTGTTTGAATGTAGATAGTTCAACGATACCATGGAAACCCAAGTTTATCTACAGCAGCCGGAAAGATATAACATCATTTGATCGACGGACAATCGGATGCTTTTCCAGATGTTTTGGAGGTTTCCTGTAGTGAGGTATTAAATAAATGTGCCGTAGCGGACACTGAAGTCGACTATCTTACCGGATCTGTTGCGAACGACCTGAGCTTCTTTAATCCAGAGCAGCTCATAGGAAGGGTGTAACTCCTTGATATCGATACGTAAAGCCTCATTCTGAATCTGAATCTGTACCAGTGGGTTCTTAAATCCAAGCAGCCAAAGATTTTTGATCGAGTGATCCATTAACACACCCTGGGCAGTATCATAATCATCAAACACTTCGATCTGCTGAAACTTCTGCTGAAATCCTTGTACAAAATGGTAACGACTATAATAGTAGGAGCCGTCTCTATAGTTTACTGCCTGCCATTCCGTATGCAGGTTGTTAGCCGGAGTAATGGTTACTACACCTGCTTCCCTATAATTTTCCGGGATACTGTTCTTGGCATTGTTACGAATTACCCCTGCTATCATCAGAAAAACTATCAAAACAGAAAGAGAAATACGGCCAATCGTCCTGGAAGATATCTCCGACCATCTTTTTGATGCCAACAATAACAAGGCAACTGTTGTTGGGATTAAGTACCCGGAATTTACCCAATCCAAATGAAGACTATACCCTGATATAGGGGACCAGAAAGCTAAATGCTCGGTTCCCGGAATGGAAAACAGCATGTAACAGACCAATCCCAGGATAGGAAGCAAGAACTTCAAGGAAGACAATAGATTCCTGCTATAGACCCAAACCAACAACGAAACGGTACCCCAAAATAAAGCCTGATAAGGAATGCTGTGGAAAATCAGGTTCCCTGAATAAAACCAAAGATCTCCTATCACAAAACGGAGGACATAGTCACCCAGTGGAAGAAATATACCCAGGTATATCAACCTCCTGGCGACTTTTGAAACAAACAGCCTGTGTCTGGTCAGCTTGAACAGATGAAAAACCGTTAAAAAACAAATAAATGAATTCATTGGTCTCCAGACTTATAGGACTCTTTTGGCAGCTGCAACTATTGCTTCCACGGTAATTCCAAATTTTGTAAAAAGATCTTTAGCTGGTGCAGAAGCCCCAAATCCTGTCATTCCCACAAACTCTCCCCGGGTACCAAGGTATCCTTCCCACCCCCTGCGAATGCCTGCTTCGACCACTACTCTTGCAGTCACTGATTCCGGGATAACGCTATTCCTGTACTCATTGGATTGCGTTTCAAACAGTTCACAACAAGGCATACTGACAACCTGAACCTTTTTTCCTTCATTTTGAAGCACTTCTGCCGCTTCCAGAGCCAGGGACACTTCTGATCCTGTGGCAATCAACAACAAATCCGGATCTTGTGCAGGAAGTAATACATATGCTCCTTTCTCAACCTGATCCGCTTTTCCCAGTTTGTTTTGATCCAAAATCGGCAAGCCTTGCCTGGTCAGAGAAAGAGCTATTGGTCCATCATTATGTTTCAGGGCAAACTTCCATGCAGCAGCTGTTTCATTCGCATCAGCCGGCCTGAACGAAAGAA
>JANQLH010000115.1 GCA_028280735.1 SAR324 cluster bacterium
GAAGTGACTCAAAAAACCTAAAGTTATCCTTTAGTACTATTTTTTCTCAAATAATTGCTCGGTTACGCACTGTCTTACCCGATTCTGTTGTCAATGAACAAAGGTTAAGATCTTTGTTAAATTTTTGCAAGAAAAAAATTCTCTAAAATTTTAACCTAACCTACTGTAGTTTAAACACTTTCCAGTATCTAAACTCTAACTCAGCCTTCCTAATTTTGCAATCCTTATTTTAAGAATTTGTAAAAAAGTTCTGAGTTAGCTTGTAGTCTAAAGACCTCGTTTAAACTATTGAAGTTTAAACACTTTCCAGTCTTTAAACCCTAACTTATCTATTTTTGTTTTTCAATCCCTATTTTAAGGAATTTTTAAAAAAGATGAGTTAGCTTTCTTTTGGTGGCGAGGCCAGGAATCGAACCAGGGACACGGGGATTTTCAGTCCCCTGCTCTACCGACTGAGCTACCTCGCCGCCAAAACATTAATAATAGGCAAGAGATTTTTTAGTGTCAAGAAGTTTTGCCCACAAAAAAATTAAAGCGTTACAATATTCTGTAATTATAGAATTTATTTCGAGGTTGATATCATATAATCTGAAAACGGCTGTTCCAATGCCCCTCAGCTTCTAGCTGAAAGGGAAAGCCACTCCTAGATCCCCCCTGTTATTATTGATAACGAAGGAACGAGCAAAATGCTTTTGATTGCTGCTAGCTTATTGGTGAGGATATACAGAGTAGCGCATCCTATAATAATGTTATCTAAAATGCTGGTTAACCTTTTACAAGCTAATCAGCACGAAGACTGTCTTCAAACAAAATACAAGATCAAGGAGTATATGAAATTCAGACCTTGCATAGACCTTCATCAAGGGAAGGTGAAGCAGATTGTCGGCTCATCTTTGTCAGACAAGGATGATTCGGCTATGATCGAAAACTTCTCTAGTTCCAAACCGGCATCCTGGTTTGCTGAGCTTTATAAAAATGATGAGCTGACCGGCGGTCATATTATTCGTTTAGGACCGGACAATGATGATGCTGCCATCGACGCACTGACAGCTTGGAAGGGGGGGATGCAGTTGGGTGGCGGAATAACTGCTGATAATGCTGAATATTGGTTGGAAAAAGGAGCAAGCTCGGTGATAGTGACCTCTTATATATTCAGCGAAGGTCATATACATGAGGATCGTTTACAACGGCTTGCGGAAAATGTAGGGAAGAACAAGCTGGTACTCGATTTGAGTTGCCGCTTACGAGACGGGCAGTACTGGATTGTAACAGACCGTTGGCAGAAGTTCACCGACGTGGTGGTCGATGAAAACAGTCTTGATTATTTTGCCCGGTATTGTCATGAATTTCTGATTCATGCGGTGGATGTCGAGGGCAAGTGCAGGGGAATAGAACAAGCGCTGGTCGAGCTTCTGGGAAACTGGGGCAAGATTCCCATAACTTATGCCGGTGGTATTGCCTCACAAGGTGACATCGAATTGATCAAAATGATGGGTAGGAACAAATTGGATTTTACAGTGGGCAGTGCCCTTGATATTTTTGGCGGATCAAACCTTAAATATCAAGAGATGCTTCAATACTCTTAAATATAAAGACGATGTTCACAATTACTCTTTTGGAACCGCAAATACCGCCGAATACCGGTAATATTGCCAGACTATGCGCAGCGACCAACACAAAATTAGATATTGTCGGGAAAATTGGATTTGAGTTAACAGACCGTTATTTAAAGCGAGCGGGCCTGGACTACTGGGAGTATGTCAATTGGGAGTATTTTCCCAGTACCAGCGACTATATGAGCAATATACTTGAATCCAAGATTCATTTGCTGACGACAAAAGTTGAATCCAGGTATACTGAGAGTAGTTTTACAGACGGAGACTTCATTATATTTGGAAGTGAGACCAAGGGCATTGATGAGTTCTATTTAAAGAAATATCAATCCAGATGTCGAACCATTCCCATGGCCAAAGCAGGTGTCAGGAGTCTTAATTTAAGCTCTTCGGTTGCTGCAGTGCTTTACGAGGCTTTACGCCAGACCAACTGGACACCGTTAAATCATTAATCAAGTACCAATTAATACGATACAAAATAACTATGATACTAGAAATACATCCGTACAGCCCCCAACAGCGATTAATCGACCAAGTCATTGAAATCATCGAAAATGACGGTGTTATTATCTATGGTACTGACACGACTTATTCTTTTGGATGTTGCATCCACAGCAAAAAAGCCATGAAGCGCATTTATCAGATCAAAGAGATCGACAAGAAAAAGCCGCTTACCTTTATCTGTAATGACACCAAGCAGTTTCAGCAATACACCAAAGGAATTAGTACACCGATATTTAGAAAAATCAAATCAATTGTTCCCGGACCTTACACCTTTATTTTTGAAGCTTCCAAGATGGTACCCAAAATAATGTTATCACCCAGGTCCACTATTGGTGTTAGAATGCCGGACGCTCCAACCGCGACCATGTTGGTTGAAACCATGGACGAACCGATTTTAAGCAGTAGCCTGCCTGAACCGGAAAGTGGAGTTCATTATCCTTACGAGATTCACGAACAATATGAAAAATTGGTGGATTGTGTTGTGGATAGCGGAGAATTGTATTTGACCAAATCTGCTATCATAGATTTTTCGGTTTCTCCGACGGAAATAATCAGGGCAGGTGATGCAGATTTGGATTGGGTAAATACATAAACGTCATTTGATTTTTTCTGGAATATTCACACAGTATAGCAATCTCCCGCTTTTTTCTCTAAATTTTTGGAGTTCTCCCAGCAGAAAGCGAACACATTTTTGACAATACGGTTTATTCCAGGTTTTCTCAGGCAGCAAATGAAGAATCAAATAGAGAGATTCATAGATGTAAACCGAGCTGCTGCCCATAAACTCTACCTCGTTGTAGATCTTTATCTTCCCGTTAACTACGGCTTCCCGACTTAACACCCTACCGAAATTTTTCTTTTTTCCTTCTTTAAACAGCAGTACGTAAGGAAAGAGGTCACGCTCATTGATCACCATGGTATTACCCATACGCAAATGGGTGATACCTATTGAAATCATTCTATTTCCAAAGGCGTAAGAGACTGCGTATTCAGTGATATTACTCTGATGCTCAAACTTGATAATCTTGACCTTGGGATTGTTTTTCAAGGCATCAAACAAACTGAGGACACATTCATAAAACTCTATCAAAAGACTTTCATCTTGTCTGAAGATTCGACTGTTAAAACCAAAATCCTTATGACTAGCACCATCGTGTTCACCTCTAACAGCAAGCACATCAGGCTCGATCATTTGATAGTACTGTGTCATGATAGCAAAACTTTCCAGGTTTTTAGGAATGACTTCTCCATCCTTAAAGGTCAGACTGCCTTTTCTACCGGCAACGTCTTCCAACTCGCTCTTTTCTTCCGCCTTTTCTTCTTTGACAAAGGTTTTATATGTGGTTTTCACAACATCCACAGCTCTCTTGATGGGATCGGTCGCCAGAGCGATACCTTTGTCTATAAGGCGGACAACACCAACCCAAATAGTTTTTAAGATGTTTCTCACCGACATTTTCTGGACATCCTGAAACTCATCGGTGAAATTCGCTTTAGCCAAGTGCTGCAGGCTCATCCGGATTCGAATGATCAATTTATAGATAGTTGAAGGTGATAATTGATCGATGAATTCAACAAAAGCTTCCAATGTATCAGTGTCTTCGAATGTTTCTTCATCAATCATACTATCGATTAAATCATCCTCAACAAGCAGCTGTCCATTTTTCACCAGGCATCCGGCAACAATGCGGCTGATCTCAATGTCATCTATATCTTCAAAGCGACCGGGTTTCAGGATTCCTGCCAAAAAAGCCTTGTAATAGGCGTGCCTTTTCAATGAATAGTGATAAAGCGAATCGTGGGACTGAATCAGGGTGACAAACTCAAGAGTGATATCCCGGATTTCATCCGGATTATCGATCATCTCTTCATATATGAACTCGGAATCAGTTAAACTGTCAGACTGGATTTTAAACGAACCAGGATTGAAAGCAGTGAGAAAGAACTCCAAAGGTGTGTGAATCTCACCAAATTCTTCAACAAATTCCCTATTGAACAGTTTCACCAGGGATTTGGCGAGATCTGAAATAAATGAATAAAGCAATCCTCGTTCGATATGCAGGGTTTTCGGGTCAAACAAGGAATCATCTGCCACCAGTATTTCTATATTTTTATTTATATTTAAGAATGTCGGCAGGACGAACTCACAGATAATTTTCTTTTGATCCGGCCCTTCCATGAGAAGTAACGCCGGAATCAATTTGCCGATACTTATCTTGCTGCTGAAAAAATTAGCGGTTTCCAGAATATAGAATCGTTTTTTTGCGGGTAGTTCGTTAATTTTCGCCTGCATGGCTTTTAACGATTCGTGTACTTCACCGACAACCTCCGGCAAAACACTGGATTCCTTGTCAAAGGTAAAGAATACATCAATTGCTTTATCAGGCAGAATCGGCGCTTCTTCAATCAGTTCATCAACATTCTTGTTTTTGAGCTTATTTTGATAATCAGGTTGTTGTTGACGTTTTCGGTGGTGCTGGACAAACAATTCGACCTGATTTTTAAAGGTTTCGCTATCTACTTCAATGTGAACACTCTTTTGTGCTTGTTTTGCCATAGTTTTTTAATCTTGTTCAACAGATATGAGGGCTTGTTACCACTCTAATATACTATTGGCTTTATTTTTGCCATAAGTACCTTGAAATCAGCTAATTTTCTCCCTTTAATGCATGGTACACCCGCCTGGCCGGAACACTAACGATCTTTTTTTCCGGAAGCAACAATGCAGAAAGATGCTTTCCATAGACACATCCTGTATCAAGTCCAATGACATTTTCCCTGACGACTCCCCCCAAAGCAGCCCAGTGGGCAAAGACCACTAGCTTGGTGCTTGTATAAAAATCGAACCAGGGCGGATGATTGGGATCGTTAAGTTCATTTCCCTTGCCATCCCAGGTCCGAATGGATGTGAGCATTTCTTCATCACTTTCCGCAGGGTGTTTTCCCGGCACCAGTCCGGCATGAACCAGAATAAAGTCTACTGTTTCAACAAATACAGGCCATCGGGCAATATCTTCGGCGAACTTTCGGAAAGAACTCCCGAACTCCTGTTTCATCCGTTCCAGCAGACTACAGTTTTCCTTTGACTTGATTTTATTTAACAAATACAGTTCATGGTTACCTAAAAGAGAAACTGCATTCAATTCTTTGATTCTAAAATAGGTCTTTTTGGAGAAAGGTCCCCGGTTGATGATATCGCCCAGAAAGTATAAAATGTCATTTTCCGGCCTATAATTGACTTTCGTTAAAAGCGCGTTCAGTTCATCAAGACATCCGTGAACATCTCCTACTATTATTATTCGATTACCTTTATTCAATTGCATTCCAATATTCCGACGGTCGGGGCAACCATCTTTTCCTTTAAAAATCGGTTGTACTCGATTATGTGGTTTTATTACAAGTAAGTTAAAACTTTCCCTAATATTTATAGTGCATTATCCAGATACAAAACTTTTTCGTTATCGTTATGATTTCGCTCCCAAATCGCTTTTTGATTTTGTAAAAGAACGCTATTTTCAAAATCGCGATGAATCGTCTCTTCGCGAAGCTTTAAAAAACAGGGTGCGCATAAATGGCAAAAAAGTAAACCCGGAAACACTGTTGCATAAGGGAGATTGGCTTGAATATGAACATCGGCGTATCGATGAGGAACCGGTTGATTCCAATATCGAGGTATTGCATGAAGACCAATGGATGATTGCCGTTTCGAAACCTGACTATCTTCCGGTGACACCATCAGCCAGTTACTATTTTAACTCGCTGGCAATTTGGATGAAAGAACACTTTGACAATCAGAAACTCAGTCCGGTCCATCGGCTGGATATAGAAACAAGTGGTGTTTTGTTGTTTGGCAAGGAAAAGAAAGTCAGAAGAGAAATTCAAATGCTGTTTCAAGATCACCGGGTTGAAAAACGCTATCAGGCAATTGTATTTAATGAACCTGAAACAGATGTTATCTCGGGTGACCTGGTGTTGGATGAGCATTCAAAAATTTATACAAAACTCGTTTTAGAACAGTCAAAAGAAGCCAACAGCCTTACCTTGATTGAAAAGAAAGAAAAATGGGGAAACTATTCCCGCTTGTGGATACGCCCGATTACCGGGAAAACCAACCAGATCCGGGCTCACCTGGCAGCCGTCGGGTGCCCTATTGTCGGAGACAAGAAGTATTATCCGGACGAATCGGTGTTTCTGGACTGGTTTCAATACCGAGATCACGATAGAATCCTTCCGAAAATCAAATTGAAACGTCATGCCTTACACTGCGAGTCTTTGTCATTCACCAACCCATTTTCTAATCAATTTATTACCATAACAGACAATTCCAGCAATTGGATGAACAAAATCAATCCGCTTTTACATGATCCGCTGGATAGATAGTTTCCAATTCCAATAAAAAAGTATGAACTTAATAGTCATTCGCTATTCTGAAGTAGCCCTAAAGGGAAAAAACCGCAACTGGTTTGAAGATGTGCTCATGAAAAACATCAAAAACCACCTTTCCTGTGTTGAAAAAGCAATTGTTCGCAAGATTTACGGCAGAATCATCGTTGAGACGGAAGCCGTTTTAGATAAGGTGACCGCTATTCTAAGATTTATCCCTGGAATCGCCAATTTCAGTGTGGCGACGTCCTGTTCGCATGATATGAGTGAGCTTGCAGAAAAAGCTGTTGAAGTATTCAAAAAACCGATGGAAGAGTCCGTTTTAAAAAACCCAAGTTTTAAAGTATCGACCAAACGAAGTAGTAAAGAAACAACACTTAATTCTCAACAGATTTCTACTGAAATTGGGGGTGCAGTATTAAAAGAGTTTCCAGACTTGAAGGTAGATCTAACCAATCCGGATCTCGAACTCGGTATTGAAATCTGGTCCAAAAACAGATCGATCCTGTATTTGGAGAAGATACCCGGACAGGGTGGCTTGCCGGTTGGAACGTCAGGAAATGTAATGTCATTTATCAGCGGAGGGATCGACAGCCCTGTAGCCAGCTGGTTTATGATGAAAAGAGGCTGTAAAACAACCTTTATTCACTTTCATTCATATCCATTTATCGGCGAACAGAGTCGCCAAAAAGTCGTTGATTTAGTAACACACTTAAGCCGGTTTCAACCTAAAACAACCCTGGTTATTGTTCCTTTTGCCGACATCCAAAAAGCCATTCGGGAATCCTGTGAGGAAAAAAACAGAACCATTCTCTACCGTCGAATCATGTATCGTGTAGCCGAGGCAATAAAGGACCGATACAAAGCTATCGGCTACGTGACAGGAGAAGCGGTTGGTCAAGTGGCATCCCAAACGCTTGAGAACCTGGCGTGCACCCAGGATGCTACATCCATACCGGTTCTGAGACCGCTGATTGGAATGGACAAGGCGGAAATCACCGAATGGGCCAAGAAAATCGGAACCTATAAAATCAGTATTCAGCCTTTTGATGATTGCTGCACCGTATTTCAACCGCAAAAACCCGAAATTCACGGGATTGTCGACGAAATATCCGGAGACGAAAATAACCTGGATCTGGAAGTGTTGCTAAAACAAACCCTTGAGAACATTGAGATCCTGACATTCAAGACAAAAGTCGAAGACAAGTTCTGGTAAATCAGAACTTGTCTTTATCCGATCTGGCGGCTTACTCAATCATGTCGTGAAGGGCCGCCCCCGGACTCACCATGGGTAAAACGTTTTCTGAAGGATCTATCAGGCACTCCACAAGAACCGGTCTATCGTTGATCGAAAATGCCTTAGCCAGAATGAAGTCCAACTCTTCCGTTTTGGTTGCTCGTAAAGCCATGGCTCCATAACTTTCCGCCAATTTTTGGAAATCCGGATTGGAGTCATGGAGCATGGTGTGTGAATAGCGATTGTTAAAGTAAAAGCTCTGCCATTGCCTTACCATCCCCAGGCTTCCGTTATTAAATACAATTATTTTGATTGGCAGATTATAAGCCACAGCAGTTGCCAGTTCCGCTGAAGTCATTCGAAACCCTCCATCGCCACAAAGGCAGACCACTGTTGAGTCCGGATCAGCCAATGATGCTCCGATGGCCGCAGGCAGTCCGAATCCCATGGTTCCCAGTCCGCCTGACGTGACAAACTGCCTGGGTCTTTTATATGAATAATATTGAGCCGCCCACATTTGATGCTGCCCCACATCGGTTACTACAATTGCATTGCTGCCGGTCAGTTCGGAGATTTTTTCGATTACGAGTTGTGGTTTGATCACGGTATCATCGGGCTGATACTTCAGCGGGTGATCGTTTTTCCATTGATTAATAGTCTCTAGCCAGGATTGTTCCGACTTCGATTGGACCAACCGCGTCAATTGCAATAGAGCGGTTTTGACGTAATCATTAATAGCTACGTCAACAACCACATTCCTGTTGAAAGCTTCCGCATCGATATCTATATGGATTTTTTTTGAGTTAGGCGAGAATCCATTGACATCACTTGTCACTCGATCATCAAAGCGTGCTCCCACTGCGATCAAAACATCACACTCCTGAACAGCCATGTTGGCATACCAGGTACCATGCATTCCCAGCATTCCCAATGACAGTTCATGGGTTTCGGGAAAAGCACCCAATCCCATTAAGGTGGTGGTAACCGGGATATTGTTTTTGATGGCAAACTCTCTTAATTCTGCAGATGCCTCTCCGGATATCACCCCACCACCAACATAAAGAACTGGCTTCTTTGCCTTATTTATAAGATCAGCTGCCTTGTGACAGGCCTGTTCGGTATCGAAGCGTTTTTCGAATACAAGCTGTTTTTCCATAAACACATTCGGCAGCACCGGACATTCGGCAAGTAAAATATCCTTTGGAATATCCACCAACACCGGGCCCGGTTTGCCTTCAACAGCTGTTATCAGTGCTTTTTTTATGGTACTCTCCAAGCTATCCACAGATCTGACCTGACAGTTCCATTTGGTTATTGGTTTGGTGATTTCAATAATATTCGATTCCTGAAAGGCATTTTTGCCAATTAAAGGCATTTCCACCTGACCGGAAAACACAACAATAGGGATGGAATCCATAAATGCATCGGCAATCCCCGTTACCGTATTGGTGGCTCCAGGACCCGAGGTTGTCAGCACGACCCCCGGTTTTCCGGTAACTCTTGCGTATGCCTCGGCTGCGTGGGTTCCTCCCTGCTCATGATTGACCAGGATATGCCTGAGTGCCGGAAATTCAAGCATTCTGTCATACAAGCTAAGTACTTTTCCGCCCGGATATCCAAATATTGTATCCACTTTGCAGTCGAGCAGGGTTTTAAAAAAGATGTCAGCTCCGCTATACATGCCGGTATCAACCTGGACCAGCATGGCTTTGTCGTTTTGATTGACTTGATCTTGCCTTTCTTTTTGTTTAAGTCCACTTTTCATTAGAAGCCTCTTATTTTCAGGTTTAAAAACCTCACCCACCTGGGGCTGCTTCCGATTTAAGTGTTTGGTATTCTTGGAATCGCCCCTGGTCTTGGTTAGTTGCTAATAATCAGGCTAATAATCACAATAATCATTGCGATAATAATAGCTGTAATAATAGTAACCAACTCGACAATCAGGATTGCAATTCCAGTGGAATTTAAGATTGGATGAGATGCAGTAGGGGATAATACAGCAACACAATTACAGAAAAGCTGGGCAAACTTCACCCTGTCGCCTGAAAGACGCCAGTTATCTAATAATGTGAGACTTGTGTTTGCCATACTCTTCTATGATTAAAACAAATATTACTCACCACCGGGAAGCGATCCCGATGTACTTTATATTTAATCTTCGGAGTCGTTTCCCGGCATTTTATCAGCCAATAATAATCAGGCTAATAATGATAATAATACCGACAACGATTCCTTTAACAGAAAAGCAGGATGTGTTCAGAGGCTTATTGGTGAGTTGATTGAAAAAAGCAGTTGGCATAAACGCAGACATACGGCTATTGCTGTGCTTCGTCTGACTTAATTGTTCTGACCGTTTATGTAGTTTCATGTCATGCCAAGTTTGCTTTTAACTGCTTGATAATAAAGAAAGGATAAAACCATGGATTCAGGATTGTCAAGAATCAAGATTCAGAGCACAGGAAATGGTGAGCAAAAGCCTACTCACCACAGGTTCACAAAACCACTCCCGAATATCAGGCATTTGGGACCGTAATCAAAAATTGAGTGCCGACACCCGGGGTTGAAAGCACATCGATTGATCCCCGTAGTTTTGCAACTTCTTCTGCAACAGCATCCATTCCTACACCCCGTCCTGAAAGATCCGTGACAATTTCATTCGTTGAAAAACCCGGTGTAAAGATTAGTTTAACCAATTCACTTTCAGTCATGGACTCAACCTGGGTTGTGCCGATCAATCCCTTTTCCAGAGCGATCGATTTTATTGCATCGGCATCAATGCCTGCCCCGTCATCCGAGATATTTATTTTTAATTCTTTGTCGTCTGCCTCCACTTTGATATCGAGTGTTCCAACTTCCGGTTTATGTGCCGCCAATCGAGTCTCAGGCTCTTCAATTCCATGATCCACACAATTCCTAACGATATGAATAAGGGACGAAAGCATTGGTTTAAAGGAGTTATGCACAATTTCCGTATCTTCGCCTTCGAGAGTTATGTTTACTTTTTTACCTAAATTGACAGCCAGACCTTCCGCATCCGATGCAAACTTCTTCATTATATTGCGTATGGGCTGACGTCTCAGACCTTTAATCGCACCGGCCAAAGCCGGATTAGTTCTCATCTCATTTTCCAGAATAGCTTCCAGTCGGGAAATTTTTGATTCCGATATCCTGAAATATGGCTGAAAACCAGCCTCGATAAGCTGTTTCGGAATAATCTGATCCAGATCTCTCAATGTTTTCTTTAATTCCTCTTTAAGCTGATCCGTTTCTTTATCAACCGATTTTAAAAGATCTTCGGTAGGCAGTGCACTGTCTGTGCGCACAGATTCAAGCAGATTTTCTATGTCATGGGCTTTGTCGGCAACCTTGTAAAAAAAGTAGCTGCTCATACCGCCTTTGATTGTATGAAAGTATCTGAAGAGCTCCTTAATACTCATGTCTGAAGCTGATCCGGACAAAATTTCCTTGATTTTATCCAAACACATGTTCACCTCATTCAAGAAGTCGATAAAACCGTGCCTGTCCACGGCAATTTTGACAATCATCTGGTTCTTCTCTTCATCCGCCTTCAATTGTCGTTCCAGTTTTCTTTGTGTCGTGATATCGGTCATCACTATCATTATACGCCCTTCAACGTTTTGGCGGGATTCAATCCAATGATAATCAACTTTATATATATGATCGTCCCTGGTTACCTCTGAAGGCAAAATTCCCTCCACCAGTCCCAGGTTCCCGGCATCTTCAAAAATCAGGTTTAACAATTTTTCTTTGTCTTCATAACCATTGGGATACATTAATTCCAGGGCATTTTCATCTTCAATGGGTTTTCCAAAAAAATCATCGGTGGCTTTGGAAGTAAACGGCTGTACTTTATAGTCACGGGCAAAGGAAAAAAATCCCTGTCCTGTGTTATCCAATAAATCCTTGATGGCGGCTGTTCTTTCCTTGACCATTCGATCCAATCCGACTGAAAGTTCTTCAACCATATCAAACGCTTTGGAAAACTTAGCGGAAAGCACGTACGACTGTAAAAATATCATGAAAAACAAACCGAACCCGATTATCTCAGCCGTATGAATAACTTCATGATTGTAAAGTATATCGTTGACCTGGGCGATTATGATTAGAAAACATCCTATCAAAACAACACGAGCTCCTTCCCTTTTTTTTACCGAGGACCAGATCAGTACTGCCAGCGTATACAAGCTCGTTAAAACCATAACTGCCTGGAAAAGGACTAGATAAGCAGTAAAAACAGTTGCCGGCATGACAATCGTGAATATTACAAACAGGGCTGAAATTCCGACGATGATATTAAGTACAATCCTTTTGAATTCAGCTGGAAAAAGGCTTTGGATAAATGCACAAAAGAAAGACAACCCAAAATATAAGGTAAAATAATCCAGCTTCACCAAGACTTCCCAGGAAGCATTGGGAAAAATTACAGAAAAGAAAGTGACCCCGTGAATACTTATACGAAACGCGACATCAAGACAAAACAACCCGAAAAACATGGGTGAGGGTTCTTTTCGCCGTAGGGCAAACAGGGCGAAATGGTAAAGTGCCATAATCAGGATGGCACCCAAGATGAATAGTTCGATACCGGTACGCATTTGATCCATGGCAGAAATGTCTTCTTCCAATCCGATTTTTAACGTTTGCCAGATACCACCATTGTTATGATGAAAATTGGAAATCTGCAGGACCAGGTCCACTTCAGTGGCCATCTGTTTTAATACGGGTGTTTTTGGCAAAAACTGAGGTTCGGAAGTTGCTTTTGATGTTCCCACAACACCATTGGTGGCAATCAGTTCCCCATTTGCCCACAATCTATAGGCGGTATGCATCAGCGGCAGATCAAACGCAATTAACTTGTTTGGAGGTAGGTTTTTAATTTTGAGATAAAAGGTGGCATACCCTAATCCTGTGAGGTCTTTACCATTAACCATGTATCCATCCCAATACCCGGGAGCATCTATATAACCGGTTCGTTGTGAAACTCCGCCACTGCTGAAGTCGTCAGGGTAGTATAGCTTGTTCCAATAAAACTCCCATTGACCATCCAAATTAAGCGGTCCTGCAGACACGAAATCCCAGGAGGATGCATCCAGCACACCTTTCTCTGCAAGAGGAATTGAAGAAGAGAAGGCAGGTCCGGCCAGGTAAATCAGATTTAAACAAAATGCTATTGTTATCACATACAGTTTGCGTTTCATAATTTCTGTCTGTTCGTCAGTTTATACTGCTGAATATGGGATCAATGGATCGACGTGTTACCAAAACTATTTCCTGATTTTAAAGTTTCAGGTTTGTTTTATCATATGTTTCTTCAATATTTTTATGAATAACGAGAGTTGCACAGCCCCTTGTTACCATTGCAAAGTATGAAAAAACTACATTCCAAAAACAATTCAGTACCGGGCTATTCTAATCTATTTAAATAAGAATAGTAAGAAATCATTGAAGCTCAGGAAAACAAATACCTGGTAACACCTTAAAATAAAATAATCAACAAGCCTGCATTGTTACATGATGTTTTCTTCAATAAGCAGTCCACTCTTTTTCACAAGCGATCTGATTTTTTGCGTTTAAGGCTTGTAAACAGCATGCCGTTTCTGTGATAATAACAGAACCGAATCAAATCTTGTTACTTAAATTTCTGATTTTTAATATCTTTTGACAATAACGGACGTTCGTTCGTTTTTTATATTTTCAGGAATTTTTGGTTATTTTTGATCCAAATTTGGCATCGAAAGTTTTCAACTCAGAAACATGACCTTAAACTTAAGGCAGCTCACTTTCAGGATGCTGATTATAAAGCAAGCAACATCCATCTCCACGGTTTTGTTTGCTGCTGTTTTGAGCGTTGTAGTCTGGCAGCGTTCGACTAAAGGCAAATTAAGAACGACATTCATGGTAATAAAAAACCCTCGCATAAAGAATTGTATGTCTTGTTTGTCCCAAAACCAACAAAAGCCCTGCTTTCAAAGTCAAAGAATCAATTAGGGAGGATATTATGTTAAAAAGGATTGAAAAAGTAGCAGTTATCGGCTCCGGTATTATGGGTGGCGGAATTGCTGCATTGTGCGCGAGTGCCGGTATTGAGACACTGCTGCTCGATATTGTACCGTTTGATCTGAAGGATGAGGAGAAAAATGATCCCAAGGCTAGGAATCGAATTGTGGAAATGGGATTACAGAACATGATCAAGGCGAAGCCTGCAGCTTTCATGGATAAGAAGGTAGATCCTAAAATGGTTGCCACTGGAAACCTGGATGATGATTTTGACAAGCTCAAGGATTGTGATCTGATCGTCGAAGTTGTCGTTGAAAATCTTAAAATCAAGCAGGATCTCTTCTCCAGAATTGAGAAGATCATGGGTCCCGATACAATTATCGCTTCCAACACTTCCGGTCTGCCTCTGGCTAAAATGGCCGAAGGCCGAAGTGAGCAGTTCAGAAAGAACTTTCT
>JANQLH010000123.1 GCA_028280735.1 SAR324 cluster bacterium
ACTCGTCATATCTGGACCAATAAAGGTGTTGTAAGGCTTCTTGTCTTATGAAAATCTTACCGTCTCGAAAAAAAGCCGTCGTGCCAAACAATCCGCGAGAGTGTTCTTTGCCGGCAAGAAATACAGAAAATCCATTCTGTTTATTCTCATGATCCAGTTCGGCTAAAAAGAACAAAGGAATACCTCCATATCCCAAACCGCCACTGTATATCAATCCTTCCGGATTAAGCTGTTTGTTAATGCTGTCGGAATCGAATGGTTTGTATGTGTGGCCATTAAGCATAATGTGTTGCAGGGAGTTCCCGGAAATTTGTTCCCAGTGATCTTCGGTATCCGCGATCCATTTGTGGATATCATCATTATTAAGCTCTTGATGTAATGGCATTTGCTTGTGCCATCTGAAATAGTCCCTCATCTTTAAGAGGTAGATACATAGTCCGTAGTTTTGACCATGTTCAGCATCTATAATATCGCAGTTCCCCTGAACGGTTCTTTTTAACTCTTCAAGATTTATCATAATCGATTTCAGTGCCCATATGTGTTTGCCTAAAACCTCACAAATTCTAACGTTAATTATACATGAGAGTCTTGGCTTTGAATATGATAAGCTGAAGCGCCGCTAATTTCGGAAAAGCTGTGAATGTTGCGCAACTCGTTGAATTCACATTCCACAATTTAAGACACTGCGCAATTAAAAATACAAGACTGGCAGGGAATGATTACTTTATGATTACGTCGCAATCCGGACCTAAAACAATGTCCGTTTTCAAACAATACAATCTGGTTTCGCCAACCGAGTTAGAAAATACGAAAAGGTTGAATGAGTCAGCAAAAGTTTTAACGAAAGTAGATTGATGAGAAGCAAGACCTGAATTGGTTCGTTATATGCAAACCAAACCATTCATATTTATAAAAATTGAATAGTAAAACTCATTTTTTTTTGATACGAGTTTTTCAACAAAACTGAAATGGATTTCAAGAATTGAACAACTAGAGTTTCCATGGCATCATTTCGAGTTAAGATAAATACAAAGGTCTTGGAATGGGTTCGAGATGTGTCCGGATATCAAATTGAAGAGCTAGAATCAAAGTTTAAGCCATATAGACTATGGGAAAGGGGTCAGGTTCAGCCTACCTATAATCAGCTTAAAGACTTAGCCAATTTTTTTAAACGACCTGTTCCACTCTTCTTTTTCAAGTCACCGCCAAAAAAATCTATACCTCAAGCAGACTATAGAAAGCTCCCTGAAGATTATCAGAAAAAGATTGCCCCAAAAACTCTCATCCAGATTAGAACAGCTGCGAACAAAGCAAAATACTTCCGTGAAATCTCTGAAACATTGGGGATAGAAAGAAGCGAGTTGAAGCTTTCTGCAAAAATTACTGATAATCCTGAGGAGTTAGCAGGTAATATTAGGGCAGAATTAAAAATTAAACAAAGTGATGTTCAATTAATTGATACAGCGGGATCAGCATTAAGGTTTTGGCGTGAACTTGTCGAACAATCTGGTGTTCTGACTTTTGCAATTTCTGTGGCACTGGAAGAAATTCGGGGTGGAGCATTAATTATTGACAATCAACCCTTGATTTTGTTTTCAACTAAAGACAGTATACGCGGAAGAATTTTTACAGTTTTTCATGAATTTGCTCATTTGTTGTTGCAGAAAAATAGTGATCATTATTGGGGAGAGAAAATTGAAGGTCAAATTAACCCTGAAATAGAAACATTCTGTAACCGATTTTCAGCAGAGTTTGTTTTGCCTGAAAGTGAAGTATTAAAAGAATGTCCTCAAACTGTGACTTATGAATGGCTTAAAAGATTTGCAAGAAAGAATCATGTGAGTTCTTTTGTTGCACTTTATAGGCTTAAAAATCTTGATCGAATTAGTGAAGAGGTTGTTGTTGACTATAAGAGAAGATTACAAAAAGAAATCGATGAGCATCTAAGAAAACAAAAATTAAGACAACAACAATCTAGCAGCGGTCCTTCACCCTACGTACTTCAGGCTCACAATAATAGCCCTATTTTCTTGAAACACGTTTTTAGAGCTCTTGATAGGCAGTTCTTGTCCACAATTGAAGCATCAAGGATCTTGAATACAACAAATATCACTAAGCTCAGATATAGAGCAGGAATATAAAAACCTCAACTATGGAATCCGACAAACGCTGGGTATTGGATGCAAACGTCTGGATAGAATTAAGAGATAGATATCCAAGCTGGATTTTTGAAACATTATGGAATGGACTATCTCAAAGCATATTAGCTGGACGAATCCAAATTCCAGAGGAAGTCTTAGCCGAGATTAATGTTAATGAAGAAAAAGATTGGTTTGAATCATGGAAGAAAGACCATCTAAGTAGCTTGGTTTATGAAACGAACAACGAATTGTTGGAATGTGTTCAGGTTATAATTGAAGAGTTTGAAGAAAAACTCATTGATCCTGATATTCCTCAAAAAAATCATGGTGATCCATTTTTAGTCGGTCTCGCTCAGTTAAACGAGGCATGTGTCGTCTCTACTGAAAATCCTGCCAAACAGCCAAATAATCACGTCAAAGTACCTGATGTCTGCCAACATTACGGTATAAACTGCATAAAACTGTTAGAATTTCTGAAAGAAGAAATCGGTAAACACTAAAATCCAAGTCGAAATCACCAGCTTTGCAATTTAGCATTATGGATAGGAAAATCCGCTGATGTTGACCAAAGGGATTTTGAAAGGGAGGATGTCTGTAGATGCCTGAAATGGTTTGGCATCCCCAAGGGGATTCGAACCCCTGTCGCCGCCGTGAAAGGGCGGTGTCCTAGGCCGACTAGACGATGGGGACACCTCTGTGAATGGTGAGCCGGAAGGGGATCGAACCCTTGACCACCTGGTTAAAAGCCAGGTGCTCTACCGACTGAGCTACCGACCCGTCTCTTGTAGAGAATATTCAGTAAGCTTATAGGTGAAAGTCGATACTGTCAATTGAAAATTAATTCCCCTGTTTTTTTTTTATTCAGGCTAATGCTAACTACCTGCAATTTATCGTGTTTTTTCGTCCGGTTTCCTCTGTGAGAATCTCGGGAATTGATTTAGATTAATACTCGGTTTTCTGTATTCAATTAAAAATGGTTTTTCCGTTTGCTCGCAGGTCTTCAGCTGCCTGAACCACTCTGTTTGCCATTTCTTCTTCAGCTTTTTTGCTGTAGCCTCGCGGGTCGTAAAACTTCTTGTTTCCCACCTCTCCGTCCACTTTAATTACGGCATCATAGTTTTTGAGCATATGATCAGCTATGGGACGTGTGTAGGCATATTGAGTATCAGTATCAACATTCATTTTGATAACTCCGTAGTCAAGCGTCTCATGAATATCGCTAAGCTCTGACCCTGAGCCCCCATGAAATACAAGATCCATCATTGCTTTCTCACCGTACGCCTTTTTTACGGCGCTTTGACCTTCGAACAAAATTTTTGGCTTTAGTTTCACGTTTCCGGGTTTATAGACTCCGTGTACGTTTCCGAAAGTAGCTGCCAACATAAATCTGCCGTTTGAAACCTTGGAAAGTTGTTCATAAACGAATGTCATGTCTTCCGGTGTTGTGTAAAGCTTTTCCGAAGGGACATCTTCGCGGTTCAGGCCGTCTTCTTCGCCTCCTACAACTCCTGCTTCGACTTCCAGAATGATCTCCAATTCAGCGCATTCCTGCAGGAGGGGAACAGCAACGTTCATGTTTTCCTCCAAAGACAAATCTGATCCATCAAACATGTGGGAGTTGAATAGGTTAGGCAGTCCTTGAGCACGTCTTTTGCGGGTTTCTTCCATCAAAGGTTTCACAAAAGTATCAAGTTTGCCCTTAAGGCAATGATCCGTATGCAGGGCTACGTATATTCCGTAGTGCTCGGCTACCAAGTGAACATGTTGTGCCAGGGAGACAGCACCTACTGCCATGTTTTTCACATCCAAACCTGATGCGAACTCACCTCCGCCTGTTGAAACTTGTATAATTCCATCACATTTGGCTTGGGCGAGTCCTTTTAGCACTGCATTTGCTGTCACCACTGAACTGACATTGATAGCAGGAAAGGCAAAATGATTTTCACGGGCTGTGTCCAGCATTTTACAATAAGTTTGATAGTCGGCAACGGGCATGGTTTGCTCCTTAATAAAAGGGATTGGAGTTAATAAATACTGAAAAAAGTATTCATCTGAGTTGGTTAACTTTGCGGGCGTCAACGAAATTTGATTTATTAGTATACTATGAATTAATAGAGCTTATTATAAGGGTATTTTTTTTTTTGGTACAGTATATCTTACAACCACCTTCTGCAATTGAATTGCCCGAGTGATCCAGATTTAATAGGATAAAACACTTTTCACGTCGATTGATTTTCTATTACAGCAAAGTTTTATTATGAGTACAAAAACAGATCAGCTTTCACAATTACAGCCTTTAGAGAAACGACAAGTACTTAGAGAAGCACTATCTTATATTCAGGGATTTCAACAGAAGATTGCCGTAATAAAATATGGCGGTGCCGCCATGGTACAGGAACCATTCAAGGTATCGTTTGCCAAGGATATCGTTTTATTGCGTTCGCTGGGAATGTATCCGGTTGTTGTGCATGGAGGGGGACCTGAGGTTACACAAGCTATCAAGCAATACGGTTTGGAAAGCAAATTTATCGATGGTTTGAGGATTACAGATGTTTTAAGCCTTAAAATATCTGAAATGGTGTTGTCCGGGACTGTGAATAAGGAGATTGTGGCGCATATTAATGCGCAAGGTGGGATGGGAGTTGGTTTGAGCGGAAAGGATGGTCAGTTGATCGTAGCAAAAAAAATGGAGCATCCGGAAGCGGATCTTGGATATGTCGGTGAAATTGAATCGGTTAATCCGGAACTTTTGACAACCCTGATTGAGAAAGGGTATATACCTGTCATTTCACCCATCGGGATGGGAAAGGATGGCAACACCTATAATATTAACGCGGATACGGCCGCCTCTCATATCGCAGTGGCTCTGAAAGCTCAAAAGATAATCTTTCTCACCGATGTGAAGGGTATTATGAACGGTGACAAATTAATTTCAGAAATAGACAAACAGGATGTTAGAGGTCTTATCAAAAATGAGATCATTTCCGGTGGCATGGTTCCCAAGGTCAAAGGGATGTTGTATGCGTTGGAACACGGCGTCAACAGTGTACATATCATATGCGGGATGGATCACCATGCATTAATATCCGAACTCTTCACCGACAAAGGAACAGGTACCATGATAATTTGATCAATCCTTTTTAACCGCCTGCAAATGGCAGGAAACAAAACACTTCATCACCGTCTTTCAAGCGTTCCTTTGCGCTAACCTTATTGCCGTTGATTAAAAACGATAAAGGTTGATCTTGAGGTAATTCAACTTGCTTTAACGCTTTTTTCAGCCTGTCTCCTTCAGTGACTTCCAGGGTTATTCCTGTTTCAGGATTGTAGCCTGCAATTTTGTCCAGCCCTGCCAATAATTTAATATTTACGGAAATTTTATTTTTCTTTCTGAAGGGTAACGGAAAGGTCATAATGATATCTGTCAGCTTTATTAGATTATAGTGAATTTAATTGATAATCTCAGGTCTCACATTTTAGGGTTTTTATCGGTTGAATTTCGTCACCTAATATATTGATATTTATTGCAAAATAACCCGGAGAATGGTACTGTTATTATTGTCAACCCATAAACAGCAACCATATTCCCCGGGTCATCATGAAGGTATCAGCTAAAAAAATGTTAAAAGCAGCTCCCGTTGTCCGTTATCTTAGCGATCCCAGTATCTTTACCGATAATAAACTGGATCAAGCCATAGAACAGCTCGGATTCGGCCGTCTTTTGAACCGGGCCGACTTTCATAAACAAAAAGGTGATCCACTGGTACAGGTGATGTTTGCCCTTTTAATTTGGCCACTCCTGGAGGTTCGCTCTATTTCCAGCTTTTGTGGAAAATTCATCAAAGCTTTTATCTCCGGAGGTATGAACGTTTTATATGATTTTCTAAAACGTCAGGACCTCAACTGGCGAAAACTCAGGCAATTATCAGCTAAACAAGTTTACCGTCTCAATGAATTTCACCTGGAAAAGAAAAAGGCCTATGTCTTTGACGATTCCTTAAAAGAGCGACGAGGCAAACAAGTCGCTGCCACCTCTTCTCATTTTGACCATACAACCAATCGACACATCAGAGGTCAACAGTTGTTGGAAATGGGACTGGTTTCCCCAAAAGGCTACCTCCCACTAGATTCCCAAATCTATGTTGGAGATAAAAACAGAACCGAAAAACGACAACTATTTAAAAATTCCCTCCTAGCTGTTGCCAAGGATTACTTTTGTGCCCTGAACCAGAACAAAAACCAAATGGTTCGCCAGATGATCAAACGGGCTAAGCGCTTGGGAATCAAAGCCAACATAGCCCTGGGTGATGCCTGGTATGGAAACAGAGGTAACATTGAAGCGGTGATCAAAGCAAAACTCACTGCTATTTTTCGCATGAAAAATTCAAACTTGAAATATCGTATCAATGACAGAGAGTATACAGCTGAAGCTATTTATTGTATCAATCGCTTTTCTTGTGAAACCCTCAACAATCAGCCCTGGAAAACCTTCTCCATACTGGTAGAGATTAACCTGGAGGAGGATTCGGATAAAAAGCCCAAATGGACGACCGTTCAACTGGTATTTGTCACTCCCAGACCCGAACAAAAAAAGGAGTTCGCTCTCTTTTTATGCACCGATACCACGCTAAGTATCGAAACCATCTTGGAAACCTATTCTTTGAGATGGAGCATAGAAGTCTATTTTAAAGAGGTCAAACAATATCTGGGTCTGCTCAAGGAACAAAC
>JANQLH010000076.1 GCA_028280735.1 SAR324 cluster bacterium
ATAAGAAAGCAGATCTGCCTCTATCGGACCACCTTATCTCGGTTGAACAGCATGAAGCCCTGGTGAATTCATATTTAGAAAAAGCAGGAACAGATTACGTGCTGGCAACCAGTCCCATAGAAACCATTGATGAAGAAATTGCAGGCAACCCGGGCAAAAAGCTGATAGTAACGTGCGGTACGGCAAAAAAACTTGTCAGTAGGGAATACCTGATTGCCAGAGATTATGAAGAGTTCCTGGTTTATGCGGGAATCGCCGCCTTGGATCTATTGCGGCGTCACATTCAGAATTTCACCTTTGATATTCCGTATTATTTTGACGAGCTGACAAGAAGTCGTTTGAAATAAAGAAGCAAGCGAGAATGAGGTGTTTCAGGCAATTCCCTTGACAAGCATAGAGTGAAAGGCAAAGAATATTAGTTGATGAAGAACTCTGATCAGACCATGGGTGATATCTATTCTCCTTAAAAGGAGTTAAAAAAGATGAAAAAACTTACAATTGAAGATCTTGATGTTAAAGGAAAAAGAGTATTCTTGCGGGTGGATTTTAACGTTCCCCTTGATGAAGATCGATTGGTAACCGATGACAGTCGCATCAAAGCCGCTCTGCCTACCATCAAATACCTGCTTGCCAACGGTGCAAAACTGATTCTGGTATCACACCTCGGACGACCAAAAGGGAAAGCATCCGATAGTCTATCACTAAGACCCGTCGCAGAAAGCCTGGAAGAAATCCTTGAGAAGAAGATTGTATTTTCACCCACGGTGATAGGTCCTGTTGCCCAAACGGCCATAGACTGTCTAAGCGCCGGTGATTGTCTGCTGATGGAAAACATACGTTTTTTCCCTGAAGAAGAAAAAAACGATTCCCAGTTTTCAAAGGACCTTGCTTCGCTTGCAGACCTTTATGTCAACGATGCTTTTGGGACAGCACATCGGGCGCACGCATCCACCGAGGGAATCGCTCGATATTTTGACAACTCAGCCTGCGGATACTTGATCAACAAGGAACTTGAGTTTTTAGGAAGGTTGGCTTCCAATCCCGAACAACCATATTGCGCTGTCATTGGAGGAGCTAAAGTAAAGGATAAAATAGGTGTTATTACCAATCTTCTGGACAGGGTGGAAGATGTGCTTATTGGCGGTGGGATGGCATATACCTTCTTAAAAGTCCTTGGAAAAAACGTTGGAAAATCCATACTGGATCAAGAGCATTTGGATCTCGTGGAAAGTATGTTTGAGAAGGCGAAGAAGCTGAATAAAACAATCCATCTGCCTGTTGATCATGTTGTCGCTGAAGAATTCGATAACCAATCCCCCGTATCGATTGTTGAAGATAATATACCGGATGAAATGATGGGCTTGGATATCGGACCAAAGACAATAGAAAACTATCTGAAAGTGGTGAGTTCGGCCAAAACAATCTTTTGGAACGGACCGATGGGAGTTTTTGAGATGTCTAATTTTCAAAAAGGAACATTTGATATTGCCAAGGGGTTGTCTGAAAGCAATGCCGTAACAGTGGTCGGAGGAGGGGATTCTGTAGCAGCAGTCAACAAAGCAAACCTGGGGCATTCAATGTCACACATTTCAACAGGAGGAGGGGCTTCCCTGGAGTTTTTGGAAGGAAAGCCTCTTCCCGGTATAGAAGCTTTAGCTGATAAAGGATAAAATGGCACGACGAACAATAATCGCCGGTAACTGGAAAATGAATTTGCTTCCTGAATCCGGGGAAGCTTTAGTGGATTCACTAATCTCCGGCACAGAAAACAAGGCGGATCTCGAAGTGGTTATTATTCCCCCAACTGCGCTGATCCCGTTAGCCAGGGAATGGGTTGTAGACTCCACAATCATGTATGGTGCTCAAAATTGCTGGCATGAATTGTCTGGCGCATTTACCGGAGAAACATCCCCGGAAGTGCTAAAAGCTCTCGGGTGTTCATACTGTCTGGTTGGGCATTCCGAAAGACGAGAAATCTTTGGTGAATCAAACGAATTGGTTGGACTAAAAACTCATGCCTTGGTACAAATGAGGATTACGCCGATTGTATGTGTCGGTGAGTCTCTTGCAGAAAGGGAGGCGGGTACTCATTTTGACAAAATAAAGACGCAGGTGGAGTCGGTGTTTCAGGCTTTGGATCAAACTACCTGGTTACGTCTTGTTTTCGCTTACGAACCTGTTTGGGCTATCGGAACCGGTAAAACCGCTACTCCGGATCAGGCAGATGAAATCCACAGGTTTATCAGAAAGACTATATCGGAAATTGCTGGTCCTGCCTTGGCCGAGGGAATCAGTATATTGTATGGTGGCAGCGCCAAACCGTCCAACGCCGCGGAACTTCTTGGAAAAGAGAGCATTGATGGTTTATTGGTTGGTGGTGCCAGTCTGAAAGCGGAAGACTTTTCGAATATAATTTTAGCGTACAACTAGCAGGATCAAATGAACACTTTACTTATTACCTTTCACGTTATTGTTTGTATTGTTATTATCTTTATTGTTTTGTTGCAGGTAGGTCGAGGAGCTGAAGCAGGTGCCATGTTTGGTGGTGCAGGTCAGGCACAAACCATGAGAGGACAATCAACCTTTATCGGCAAGTTTACAACGGCCATGGCTATTGCATTCATGCTTACTTCCTTCCTGTTGACTTATGATACCTCAAGCAAGGCAAAATCTTCGGTTGTTGAATCGATTACGGAAGAAGAGGTTCAAACCCAAACCGTAGAACCCGAACAACAACCCACTGCTCCTGCCAGTCAACCTGCGGAATAGATTATTCATTGACTTACGAAGCCCGGGTTTCTTCATGATCGGGCTTTTCTTCCAAAAGGCTAATTTGATTGGCGCCAGTTATGGTAAATTAAAATGTTCTTTTGCCGAGGAGACAATTTTCCGTGCTGCATCCCCACTGTAAAGATCTCGCGCGCTATTTCCCATTCTAATTAGTGATTCCGGTTCCTCAACCAGCTTTATAACTGTGTCTAGCAATCGTTGTGGGGATAAATCCTTTTCTTCAATCATGATGGAAGCTTCTGCTTTTACCATGACTTTCGCATTTTCTTTTTGATGGTCGCCGCTGGAAATAGCTATCGGTATAAGTATAGAAGCCTTTCCCATGGCAATAATTTCGTTAATACTTGAGGCACCGGCCCTGGAAATGATTAAGTGGCTTTGTTGGTATAAAGTCACCATATCATCCACAAACTCCAACACATCCGCATCAGGAAATTGATGTTTTTGATACTCCTCTTGCAGCCAAAGGTAATCGCTTTTGCCGGTCTGATGGATGAGTTTAATCTTCAAGTCGGATTG
>JANQLH010000218.1 GCA_028280735.1 SAR324 cluster bacterium
CGGAGTTACCCATCCTACGGTTCTTGGAAAAATCATAGATTTTTCCATTACGACACAGTCTACAAACCCGGAATGACAAAGCTTCAAAATCACAGCATGAAATGTTAATTTTTTAATTATGACATAGTCTGTTGGTTAACCAGGTAATAGGATTCTATAAAACCGAGAACAAAATCGGCATACTGATCCACAGTGATTTTTCTTTTGGAGTGTTTCCAGCGTTTTAAATACCAGTCCTGCAACATCGCTTTAATCACACTGGCGGCAAGCAGGTGATCTCTTTCAGTGAAAACGCCTTCTTCAGCTCCTTGCTTTAATGTTTCGTGGATCAGACTTTCCGTTGACAATTCGGCATCTTTGTAAAAATCTCGCTCCTGTTTACTCATGCTTTTAGCTTCCATGTAGGAAAAGAAAAACCAGGCTTGAACAATTTCACTGAGATACAAATGAATTTTAATGATCGCTCTGAGCTTCTGATAGGTGCTGACATGCGTTTTACAGGCTTCTTTAAGAACCTGTTGTACAAAACGGTTTCCGACTCTTTGCAGAGTGTTTAGCAATTCATCCTTGCTGCGAAAATACGCATAAAGTCCGCCCATGCTCAATCCCGATTCCTGGCTCAGATCCCGCATGCTCATTCCGCGGAATCCTTTTCTGGAGCAGATCCTGAAAGTGGCTTCAAAAATCCGAGCCAGGTTTTTGACAACGGTTTTTTCCTTTTTGATCTGAATAGTGCCTTTGTTCTCCAGGAAGACTTCCCGGCAGAAAGCTTCCTTGCTTACCTGGTAGGTTTCCCGGAAAGACTCGAAGGTCAGGGTATCGTCTTTTTCGAGAACAGCAGGGTTATTTTGAATATCCATAACGTTTTAAAACTTGTTTCGCCACGGAGACCTTGTGCACTTCGTCTGCGCCGTCATATATCCGAGCGGCTCTTTCATGGCTCCATAACGAAGCTAAGATGGTGTCATCGGTCATACCCAAGCCGCCATGGATCTGAAGAGCAGTATCCAGCACTTTTTGCAGGGTATTGGCAACGGTGAATTTTATGGTGGAGATTTCCACCCTGGCTTCTTTTGTCCCCAGCTTATCGATCATCCAAGCCGCATGCAATACCATAAGTCTGGCACCCTGTATCGCGGCAGCGCATTCGGCAATCCAGGATTGAATGATCTGTTTTGATGCCAAATTCTTTCCCGGAGCAATCATCCTTTCGTGGGCTCTCTGACACATCATTTCAAAAGCTCGGTTGCAAATACCAATCCAGCGCATGCAATGATGGATTCTGCCCGGACCCAACCTGTCCTGGGCAATCACAAATCCATGACCTTCAGGTCCCAGCAGGTTGGATTGCGGAACCCGGCAGGAATTGTAAGTTACTTCTCCATGACTGAAGTATCCGCCACCTGCATGGCCCATGACTGGTATATTTCGTACCAGGCTAAACCCCGGGGTATCCAGGGGAACGATGATCATACTGGCTTTTAAATAGGGAGAGTCCACTTCCGGATTGGTCTCCGCCATGACAATGGCGAACTTGGCTCCGTCGGCTGAGGAAGTAAACCATTTGTGACCGTTAATGACGTAGTCATTGCCCTCTTTGACAGCCGTGGTTTCCAAGAGAACAGGGTTGGATCCCGGCATATTGGGTTCGGTCATGGAAAAACAACTCCTGATATCACCTGCTACGAGCGGTGCCAGGTATTCTGCTTTTTGCTCGTCCGTACCGTATTTGTGAAGGATTTCGATATTGCCTGCATCCGGTGCCTGACAACCAAAAGCCAAATGACCCAGCGTACAGCGACCTAAAGCTTCGGAAACCAGGCCATGCTCCAGATTATTTAATCCCATGCCGCCAAGATCCTCAGGATGATTCGGAGCCCAGAGTTCCATCTGCTTTACCATTTTTTGCTTGTCCTTAATGGCCTTCTCAAAGGACTCCGAGCCTCTATCTTTGGTAAGGTATTCAGTTTCCAGGGGAATCAGCTCTTTATCGACAAACTCATTGATCATTTCCAAAATGGTCTGCATTTTTTCCGAGATTGAAAAATCCATAATGTCTCCTTGTATGCGTTATGAGAACGTTTTTTTATATCCGGACTGATGAATGGTTTTCGTGGTTTTTTAAAACTAAATCGCTATAATTTATGGGTTTGATTGCGGATGGTTCCGGTTAACACTTTGAATTGAATTCATCTTTCTGAGTGTTGAGATCTATGTCAAGAAAAATCGAGCAATTGCTCGATTTTTCTTGACAACTCCTGTTATTTCAATGATAACAGCACAAGAAACAGGCTAAAATGTCGTATTTCAAAACAGAATAATCCGCATGCTGAACTACCGATGAATATACTGGTTTGCGTAAAAGAGGTTCCGGATTTGGGACCTGAGACAGAGCTTCGAATCGATGAATCAAGCGGATGGATAAAAGACGATGACTCCTCCCGCTATATGATGAATCGATTTGATGAATTTGCAGTGGAAGAAGCCGTTAGAATTAAAGAAAACATTCCCAATTCTATTGTTGACGCATTGACCGTAGGTGGGGAGAAGTCTCAAACTATAGTGCGCCGGGCAATGGGAATGGGCATTGATCATGGCATGCACATTGTGGATAAAACCAAAGGTTATCCGGAACCTTTTCGTGTAGCAGGTTTAATCAGCAGAGTTGCTGCTCAAAAGGATTATGATTTGATTCTAACAGGTGTCATGGCAGAAGATACCCAGCAGGGACAAACGGGTCCTATGATTGCCGAAATGCTGAACATTCCCTGTTGTACTTCGGTTGTTCAGACAGAAATCAACGATGAAGGTCGATTTATTCAAGCAGAAAGAGAAATGGAAGGTGGCAAGAGAGAGGTTTGGAGGTTAAACCTGCCTTGTTTGCTGACGATTCAATCCGGTATCAATCAACCCCGGTATCCTGCTTTGTCCAAAGTACTGAAAGCAAAAAAAGCGGAACTGGAAAGGTTTCACGCGGACGATTTATCACCAAGCCCTGTAGTTCAATCGATAAAAAGAATTTCATTTCCGAATAAACAGCGAACCGGGCGGTTATTGGAAGGTTCTCCACAGGACAAGGCAAGGGAACTGGTGGACTTGCTAATGGAACAATCATTTTTTAAATAGGAATCATGAAACAATGCATTCTGTTGATAGATCATGAACAAGGGGAGATTAACCGGGCATCATATGAACTATTGTCTGTAGTTGATGCGCTGGCGGTTCAAGAAGCCATTGATACAAAAGCAGTGATAGTAAGTCCTAACCCTGAGCCCCTTGCAGTAGAGTTCTCCCAATTTTCAGGATTGGAAACCTGCGCCATTTCCGTACCGGATACCTGTGTAAATCACACGACATGTTTTAAATCAGCCTTCATTGAATGGTTTGACGGTTCACCGTTTCATTACCTGATAGCCTGTCATTCCACAATGAACGCAGAATTGCTCCCGGCGTTATCAGTGAATCTGAAAGCAGCCTGTATTACATCAGTCGAAGCAATAGTTTTGGACAATGATCAATTGCTGTTCGAGAGATCAGTGGGCGGAGGTAAACTGGTGGCTGCCCTGGAAAGTCATTCAAAACAAACCTTGATGACGATTCAAGCCGGTGCTTTCGGTAGGCCTGCTCAAAGCATGGAGTCAGATCCTCGCATCTTCAAACGAACCATTGAATGTGTTGAAAAACATGCTGAATTTATTGAGTTAAAAGATTCTGTTACTGATGTTTCCGCCTTAAAGGAGGCCAAAGTCATTGTCGCGGCAGGTAGAGGGATAGAGGAAGAAGACAATGTAAAACTGATCGCGGAGTTTGCAGATTTATTCAAACGCTCTGCCGTGGCTGGGTCTCGTCCCCTGTGTGATATAGGTTGGCTGGAGTACAATCAGCAAGTAGGGGTAACCGGTGCTTCAGTTAAGCCGGATTTGTATGTTGCTTGCGGTATTTCAGGTATGTATCAGCACACGGCAGGGATGATAGAATCCGGATATGTTGTGGCAATTAATAAAGATACCAACTCGCCGTTTTTTCAGATTGCGGATATCTGCGTGGCGGAAGATGTGACAAGTTTTATTCCGCTTGTCCTTGGGGAATATAAAAAAAGGAAATTGTAAAGGGAATATCGAACTACCTTAGTTTGCGATCCCAATTAAAATCAGGCTGAAAGCGATTAATAAAATTGCGGGCGGTGTTGATGCGCAAATCCTCTTTGGTTTTATCCGGTAAAGACAACTGATCAAGGTCTCTGTAAATGTCTTCCAGTGCCCCCATACCCACCGGGTAATCAGACCCATACATAATTCTGTTGCTATGCTTTTCAATCCCCTCAAGTAGTTGATCCATAAAGCGATACTGCCCGGGGAGGGATTTTACAAATCCCTCAAAATCAGGACGAAAAAACGCCAGGACATTGGTGGCATCAAGGTATAGTTCGGGATAATCATCCAAGAGGTCGAAGCAGGTGAGGCAATCGGGAAATGCCATATGAACAAATACCATGGGAAGCCCTGAATATCTTTTAACCAGTTTGACCAAGTCGGCAATGGGCATCTTTTGGCCATAAAACGATTCAAAACCAGTGTGAAAAAATACCGGTTTTTTCATTTCCCGAAGGGACAGGTAGAGTGGATCCATCCGTTTGTCCCAAGGGTCAAATTGCTGCACAAAAGGATGAAACTTAAATCCGATGAATGACTCATCTTCCATCAGTTTTTCAGCATAAAGGTCTTTTTCAGGGGTCTCCGGATGCATGCCGGCAAACGGAATCGCTCCCGGTGTTTTCGCACAAAACTCCTTGTTAAACTGGTTCAATCCCTCTGTTTCTTCTACTTTAAGCGGATAGACAAAGTTAAAAAAGTGGGTGATATCGAGGGTTTTGAGATGGGAAAGAATATCAGTGGCTGAAATGCTATCCTCAACCGGGTGGTTGGGATAGGCTTTTAAAATCCAACGGACGAGAGCCTTTAATCGCCAGGGAGGTAATATATGGACATGGGAATCAATGCGAATTGACATCAGGCAGTAACTCAGCTTTCTACAGCTTCCTCAACCTGTTCCGGTGCCGTCAAACAAAATGATTCGACCAGATTGATGACATAATCGGCATACTCATCCACGGAAATCTTTAGTTTTGCATATTTCCATCGTTTTAAATACCAATCGTTCAGCATCGATTTGATCAAGGCGGCTGTCAGGGTATGTGGTTGTATCTTGAACGTTCCTTCATCCTCTCCCTGCTGGAGCACATTGGATAGAATACCATCGCTGTGTAATTCATGCTCTACAGCAATTTTCCGCTCATTCTTTTTAAGGTTTTTTCCTTCCATATAGGTAAAATAAAACCATGGTTGCATGGCCTCGCTCATAAATATATGAGTCTTGATCAGTTTCCTTAGATTTTCCAAAGGTTTGGCATTCTTGTCGATACAATCCTCAAGAATTTTTTGAAAACTGTCACGTCCATTTCGTTGCAACATAACCAACAAGTTCTCTTTGCTGGTAAAGTAGGCATATAAGGCACCCATGCTAAGCCCTGTTTCATCACTCAAATCACGCATGCTCATGGCCTGAAAACCTTTCTTATTACCTATCTTCAGGGTTGCTTCGAAAATTCTTTGGAGATTCTTAGCAACGGTCTTTTCCTTTTTTACTCGAATGTCCTTACGGTTTTCGGTAATAGCGTCCTTGGCGTTGCTTTTTCGATAATGTTGGATACTTTTTTGAAATTCTGAAAAATTCATTGCTATTGTCAAATTGGTTATCGCTCTGACCCGTTAAAATTCGGGCCTATAGTCTCTCAGCAGTATTGTTTGCAGTAAAGGTGTTTTTACTATAGCATAACGGATCTCAATTCCTTCATACATATCTTTTCTTCTTACAAAGACAGCAAAAACCTGTCAACGACAAATCGAACGTTCGTTCGTTTTATTACGATCTATTCTTTTTGAGTTTTGGCCTAATTCCTTATGATAATTTACCTTATTTTAAAAAAGGGGAGACCGGGGTTTTATCCCATATACTTGATATTTACCCATATTAAGAAGCTGAAGTAAACACTTTGCGTATCAGCTTTGGGAGCTTGTAATGATATATGAATATATTCACTTTGGTTTAAATAAGGAGATTAAGGCAATCGGCGGATATTATGCGGTGACAAAGGAAATTAGACTCCCGGTTGAAGAACGTGAGGTTCTGGTCACCGTGGGTTATGGCATCATGGATACTACTTGCTGTGGGTCCGGTGGGTGTTCTTACGCCACGGTTCATGGTTACATATTGAGTTGGAAAGGAAAAAGCAATAACGAAGGATTTGCTGTTACCACGTTCGAACCGATACAGGGGGGAGCACTAAGAAGTATGCTGGAAAAAGAGCTAACAAAGACGGAGAACGTTCAGCAGGTTAATTTCATGTAGTTGGCATTTCGTTTTACGAATGGATTTTGCTTTCAACCGGATTAACTCTTTTTCTCTCCAGTTGAGCTTTTTGTCTGTTTACTTCATAGCTGACATTTCATTTTTGACCGGATAACATGAGCGGATACAGCTATGCTTAAATAAATTACTGGAGAGTCACATGGAGCTGACTTGGTGGGGAGCTGCCGGTTTTCGAATTAAATCCGGCGGGAAAGTCATTTTGATCGACCCGTTTTTGTCCCGGAATGAGGAAGCCAGACCCCTGCAATATCTGAAACCGGAATCTATTCATGAAGGCGAACTTATTTTCCTTTCGCACGGTCATTTCGATCATGTATTGGATGTCCCAACCATTGCTGAAAAAACAAACGCAGCGGTATTTTGTTCAAAGGAAGTTGGGTACATACTTCTGGAAAAGGGATTAAAACGGGAGCAGTACAATGAAGTGGACGTGGATGGTTATATGGTTGAATTTCATTCCGGACAGGCTGAGGCTTTTTATAGTGAGCATGTTACTTTCGATCGTAAATTGATTTTGAAAACATTGTGGCAGGGAAAGTTCAGGTTTTTTAAGTATCTGAATCTCTTGAGGGACTATCCTGCCGGAAAAGTGCTAAGCTGGCGCTTAAACCTGGAAGGAAAGATTATACATTTTTTTGGCAGTGGTGGTTCCCCGGCTGAAGAAATGGAAAAACTGGCCAGTAAACACACCGATATTCTTTTGGTTCCCCTGCAGGGACATACAGATATCTGTAACATAGCCCTGGAATACGTCCATGTCACCCAACCCAGGGTTGTGATTCCGCATCATCACGACAATTTTTTCCCGCCGATTTCCTCAATGGTTGATATTGAACCCTTTATTGCCGGTGTCAAACGGGAATGCCCGGGCACTGAAGTAAGACTCATGGAACTCAACGAGACCGTCATTCTTTAAGATCCAAAAAAGCAGCAATGGACATTGTCATTAGAGAAGCAGAGGATAAAGATCTTCCTGCGTTAACCGAGCTCTACAATTATTATATTAAAAACACCGCCATAACTTTTGATTTAAAACCTTACACCGCAGCCGAGCGACTTGAATGGTATCAGCATTATAACAGGAATACCCGTCATCGATTATTTGTTGCGGTTTCCAGTGGTAAGGTTCTTGGGTATTCATCCAGCAGCGTCTTTAATTCAAAAGCGGCATTTCAGACTTCAGTGGAAACCACTGTCTATCTTCATCCGGAACAGACCGGCAATCGGATTGGAACCAGGTTGTATGATCACCTGTTTACCGAGCTTGCCCAAGCCGATGTACACAGGGCTTATGCCGGAATAACCTGGCCTAATGCAAGCTCATTTGCCTTTCATGAAAAATTCGATTTTAAACAAGTAGCTGTATTTAAAGAGGTCGGCAGGAAGTTTGGTGTTTACCACGATGTTCACTGGCTGGAGAAAGAACTGGGCAACTAGCATGAACCATGGATATCGAACATGCCCATGTTTAGCATGTTCGAATCCGCAATCAAGAGGGAGTTGGTTGCTTAGAAAAAGGAATATACCGAGATTCCTACCACTGAGCCATCATAATTGTAAGTTACCCGATAGGTGTCACTGCTATCCAGGTCGTTTCTTCGACCGGTGGTTTGTCCTGCTTCCAGTCTGATTCCACCAAATCCGAAAGTATAATCAGCGCCGAGTGAAAGCATAGTAAATGGGATTGTGGCGGATGTGTCTTCTTCAGATTCCGTACCGGCTGTAGGAATAATGGTAATCGTTGAATTTACGGAGTAGTTGCCATATGCAACACCCAGGAAAGGTTTTAATCCGGGACGAATATTGTCGCGGACGAAAGCCCTGAATTCCAGAGACCAGAATGAAGCAGTTTCCAGAATTTCCAGGTCGTCTGTTCCGATTGTCGTTTCCATGCTTCTTTCCAGACCGTATCCGTATTTAAATGCAGCACTGAACTTATCCAGAAACAAACGTTCATAAAACAGAGCAAATCCTACCAATGATCCTGAAACGCTTCCTTCGTCGGTGGATGCTTTCGCATCCAGTTCAAAATTACCCGTACTGTGGGTATGAGGGGTAGCCCCGATTTTCGATTTCGGAACCTTGATCCTGGTTTGAGCCTTGGCAGAAATACTGACCAATCCCAAAAAAACGCTCATCAGCAATACAAAACAGAGCTTATATAAAAGACCAGCTCTTTTTTCTTTCATATCTATCTCCCTCGAAATTTCTCTTACCCCTATCAGGGATTGAACGAAAATCATCGTAATCTGGCAGAAAGTCCCCAGTTAATTATCTTATCGGGTGATTTTCAAAAATATTTAGCTTTTTTTTACCACCCCAGCCTTAATCCAAAGGCATACATCATACCATCAAGAACCAGGTGATCCGAGGTTGTTCCGTTTGATATATCCTGTTGTCCGGTAATGCGGTGTGCATTGAGATGTAGATTTAAACCGTCGACTATTTCAACTCCAAGCTGGGCAAAATACTGTCGGGCGATACCTTCTTCAAAATCGATTGTCGAGCACGCCGCAAGATCACACTCCGTTTTCAGAGAACCATACCCATAACCAATTAAAATGTGAGTGTTTTTCTGCTCGAAGTTTAATCCGACATCGAAAAACTCGACATTCACAACAACGTCGATAACGGCGTCTACTTCGTCAGAGTCGTCGCTTTGCAATGTGATCTTGTATTGTTCGTAACCGGCAAAAAGGGTTTCAAAAATTGATCCTTGGAGGATAAAGCCCGAAGGCTTTCCACTTAAAGTTGAACCCGAGCTAAAAAAGGAGTCGTCTTTTTGGGAAAACCGGTAAATAGTTGGAAGACTCAAGCTGATCCAGCCCTTTGCCAGGGTATTTTGTGCGATTGAAACCGCCAGGATTGTTATGATAACCAGAATTATTTTTCTCACATCAGACCTGTTATATCAGTATGATAATTAAGAAAGCTTGGTGGTATTTTACAATATTTAATCCGTAGAAACCAGTTTTTTTATTTCCGGACCTCTCACTGGAAAAAGGGAGAGCAATTCACATGCCTGAATCCTTGCAATCATGGGTTTTCAGAGTTACTAAAGGTAGTCTGCTGATTTAGTTAGTGTCTGAACGAAAAATCGCGAAACCCTTGTCCAGCCTTATGCCAGATACCGAAACCCGGCCTGAAGATAGACGTGCTGTCTGCCTTCAGCTTAAGGCATGACAAAGACATATAAAAACCGGCTGAGAGCTGATCGCTGAATGCTGAAAGCACTGAACCCCGGAGTGCCAAGCTGATTTTAAAGCTTTTATTGGTGGAGGTTAAACTGGTTTTCGTTCAGACACTAGTTGAGTATAAAGCGAAGATGAGAACGAATTGTTTGGGTAGTCGATGATTTTCAAGGTAAGTGATAGTTGATTGTTACCGGCTAAGGTTTTAAAAGCAGCTTGTCAGAAATAGCCTGTCCGTATACATCTCAGTATCATTTCTACTAACAAATCCGACTATGTTTTATCTATTACTGGCCGTTGCCTGCAGCTCTGCTATTGGCATTATTTTCAAAATCAGCGAACAACGGGAGTCAAACAGGTATCTTGTTACGTCGATGAACTATCTGACAGCCGTTGTATTCAGTGGCTATATGCTGATAAACTCCTCACTTCCCGATATTAATGTTACTTCAAACCTGGGGGAGTTTGCCGGCAGGTTGGCAATTATTTTTCAGGCGAACAAAGGTCTGCTTTCATTTTCGGATAGTGTTACCTGGTCCGTTATCCTGGGGATAGTTACCGGTTGGATCTATTGCACGGCTTTTATATATTATCAAATCAGTGTACGGAAAAACGGCATTGCCCTGTCAGGAATGTTCAGTCGATTAGGGATTTTGTTGCCGATGACGCTTTCTATTATTGTCTGGCAGGAAATTCCAACTCAAATTCAGACTATAGGCATCGTTCTTTGTCTGTTTTCCATTATCTTGGTCAATTTCAATTTCAAAGAAGGAGAACGGTTCCAGATTACCGGATCACTGGTTTTATTGTTTTTCTTTTTTGGTATGGCCATCTTCTGTAACAAAATATTTCAAAAGTATGCCCAACTTGAATTAAAGCCGCTATTTTTGTTTTGTCTCTTTCTTTCGGCACTATTGCTGAGTTTAACTGTGTCTTTAAAGCATGCGAGGGCTCTGAAAAAGCAAGAGCTGCTGATCGGCTTTTCGGTTGGTGTTCCCAATTTGTTTGCTTCCTATTTTCTTATCCTGTCGTTGGATCAAATCAAGGCGTCTATTGCTTTTCCGGTATTCAGTGCCGGAACGATCATATTAATGACGGTTGTAGCTGTAATTTTCTTTAGCGAAAAAATCACGCCCAAAAATGGCATGGCCATTGTTTTGACTGCCTTTGCCCTGGTGTTAATTAATCTGTAGGTAGCCTAAATGAAATCCATACTTCTTGTTGTGCTTTTAGTATTCCCTCTATCGTTATCAGCTTATCGTCCCGGTGAACCGGACGGGTTCAGTGAAAAACTGGTGCAAGCCGCCATAAAAAGAACTTCATACAATGTGACTTATGATGGTAGTTATCGCCGTATCGATTTTCCGGGAGGAGATGTTCCTAATGATATTGGTGTTTGCACCGATGTGGTTATTCGGTCCTATCGAGCATTGGGAATTGATCTGCAAAAAGATGTCCATGAAGATATGAAAGTTAATTTTCACCTGTATCCAAAGATCTGGGGATTATCAAAACCGGACACAAATATTGATCATCGACGGGTTCCAAATCTCCAAACCCTGTTTAAACGAAAAGGTGTCACCCTCGGAAAATCCAGAAATCCAAAAGATTATCAACCCGGCGATCTGGTCACCTGGATGTTACCCGGAAACCTACCTCATATTGGAATTGTCATCAACCGAAAATCCGGCATTACAGGGAATCCTCTGATTGCACATAATATCGGCAGCGGTCCGAAAATTGAAGACATGTTATTTCGGTACACCATCACGGGCCATTATCGGTATTACGGGAATTTAAAGTAACGTTCGATTTTCTCTAAAAACTTGTGCTTGATGGGTAACGAGTTGCCCATCAAACATATTTTGAGTATTGGTGTGGATATACCGGGAGGGTAGGACAGGCAACCTGTTGCCCATCGGGCGAAACTAGCCCATAAAACAAGCTCACATCAAGTGCAGGAGAAACATCAGAATCGGTAGGGTAATCACCAGGCAGGACGTGGTAAATAGCCAGCAGGAGTTGGCGAGATCGATATCCAGATTGTAGATGGATGGAGGAATCAAGGCATTAAATGCCACCGGCATAGATGACAGGATCAAAACCACTTTGAGAGGTATCCCATGATCGATCTCTCCGTAACCCAGGCTCCAGGCAAATGAGGTAATGACCACCGGAACCAGCAGAAACTTGATCAGGGAGAGGGAGAAGCATTCCTTGAGGTAATTCACCACACTTCGGAATCTCATGGCCAGACCAATCGAAACCAGAAGCAAACTGGTTCCCACCGGAATAAAAATGGCGTTCACAACACCAAAAAACTCAGGCCGGGGAATATCGCTGAAATTAAGTGCACCTCCAATTAAAAGGCTGGAAACGGTCGCCCTGATGAAGGGATCTTTTGTCAAGCCCTTCAGGCGGTCAAATGTTCTTTCCTTGCTCTGTTCCGCAGATCCCAGGTATTTGCAGATCGGGAAGCCAAGGGAATAGTAGGTGGTTTCTTCCAGTAGCTTGTATATGGGGACCAGGGCAAAACCTTCTTCTCCCAGGAAAATGAAGCAGACGAGAGCCCCGATGGAGCCTATATTGGTAAATGAGCCGCAAGCAAAAAAGGCGCCGGCTTTTTTATTTTCCAGGCGCATCAACCGGGCGGTTGCAAGAGCAAGGGTCCCGCCCAGCAGGATAGCACTCAAACCGACTAACGGAAAAGCTGCCAGAGTGGGTGATTCGATTTGCACAATCCAGGTAGCCAGCAAAATTGTTACCGGCATAAAGAACAACAAGCCGATTTTTTGGAGTCGAATACGCAGGACATCCAATCCCATTTCCAGGTTTAATTTCCCCCGGTTTACCATGATCTGGATGAAATAGCCGAGAGCGATACCAAAGCCGATTATGCAGAAGGATAAAAGGAGTTTGTCCATACATACTCTCGTATTCTGTGGATTTACAAACCTCGCAATCCCGAAAGACCAAACCCGAACAAGACAAATCTATATCCTGTCCGGGTTCAACAGGAAAAAGCAGGGTGGGCTTAATTTTCGTTGATCGCCGCAGTTCCTTTTCTATTAAAGATTTTGGCGAGAAATCGTTGTCTGGCTCGTTTGTAAACGGGAATCTGGCTTAAAAATGTCAGAACAATGATGATAAATAAAATCAGCGCTACTGGCCTTTCAAAAACAGGCATAAAACTTCCTTGGGAAACCATTAGGGCTCTTCTTAAGTTCTCATCTGCCATGGGGCCAAGTATTACGCCGATGACCAGGGGAGCGATGGGATATCCCATTTCAACCAGGAAATATGAGACAATTCCTACAATCAACATCAGGTACAAATTGAATATGTTCAATCCCAGTGCATAAGAGCCAATGACACAAAGCATGCCGATGATGGGCAGGAAAAGCTGTGGCGGTATTTTTAGAACCTTTACCACCTGTTTTGCCAACAGCATCCCGGATACCCACATAGCCATGGAGGCAAGCAACAGGATTGCCGTCACTTCCAAAATAAATGTCGGATGCTCGAAGGAGATCATGGGACCCGGTGTGACATTGTGCAACATCAAGGCTCCCAGCAACATGGCCGCAGGCGGGCTACCGGGTATTCCCAGGTTCAGCAGAGGAATCATAGCCCCGCCAATACAGGAATTGTTCGCCGTCTCCGTGGAAATGATTGCCGTATATTCCCCCTTTCCAAAATTTTCCGGGTTTTTAGAAGAATTTCTGGCAGCACCATAAGAAACCCAACCCGCAATATCCTCTCCAATACCGGGAACTGAGCCAATACCTACACCGATCAGGGCTGGAGTCGGGGGCCAAGCGGTCT
>JANQLH010000227.1 GCA_028280735.1 SAR324 cluster bacterium
TGGCCATGGTTTGAAAATTTTCATTCATCTCTTCAGCCATGGCCGGGCACTCTCCAAATCCATTTTTATACTCTTCCAAGGCCTGTCGCCATCTCTCGATCCCCCTCCTTTCACTGTGCATACCATCCCCCACACAGACTATTTGTACTTTACCGGCCTTGAGCAGTTCGAGGATGGTATGGTTTTGATGACGGTATTGGACTAAATCGGGGAAATAATCTGCACGACCATGCAGGTCCGGGACGACAATGGTCGGCATCTCTTGTTTGAGCAGGATTAAACCACCGGGTCGTCCTTCATCATCTGAAGGTCTGTATTCGTTTGCTTCACTTTCCAGAGCCGCATTGGCTTTGGCAAGCAGCTCTTCCATTATCTCCCTGCTTTTTTTCATAAATTGCCAGGTGTTTCCGTGTTCATGATTATGATAAAACCTATTATACTATGAATCGCTTCTTTGATCGACCATCTTTTGTACGCTCTCCAAGAGCTTATCCGGGTAGCGATTCAGACTGTGATCATCATCAAGCTTGTGAAAAGTTATTCCTGTACGCGAAGGAGACCGTGCTATCAGGTCGAGAATAGACTCCAGCGGGATGACGTTATCACGAGTTCCTGCGAAAATCGTACAATTGATTCCATTGGGAACATAGGTGGAATGAATTCTATCCTGTTCTTCTGCAGAGAAGAGTTGAGAATCAAAAAAACCAACCGCCGGAGCCAGGAGGATCATTTCTTTCACCAAATGCGGTTTATCCATGGCGAAAAACAAGGCACTCAAGCCTCCCAAGGATGATCCGATCAACCAGCTTGGGGTCTTAACCAGGTCATTCAGAATTTTATCTCGCTTTTTTAAATCGGGTGGCAGGTGAGGAATAATACAATCGGGATAATGCTTTTTCAGCAATTGCGCTTTGGTCCCCTTTGGACTGCTTTCCATTCCGTGCAAAAAATATAGGTTTTTCATTGTCAGGTGATAATTAATCGTTCTCTTTAAGGTTATCCATGGCTTCAGCAACTATTTCCCTGACCTGAGAGTGTTCATCCTCCAGTAGTGGTTTTAACAGGGGAATATGTTCGGTATTCCCTATCATACCGATGATATCGGCTGCGTCCCCTCGGATAGTGGCATTTTCGTTTTTTAAAAGAGGAATTACCTGGGGCAGGGCAAATTTCATGTCTTCCGGCTTTTCCTCATTTAAATCTTCCAGAAGCATGTTAACCCCTAAACGAACAAACATGCTCCCTTCGGAAAGCATCTTCCCCAGCGTTTCATAAAGAGTTTTGTTGTACTTGAACAACTCAACCACCTTGTCTGTATCCCCATTTTCCAAATCCTGGGAGAGAAGGGCGGTGAATTCTTTTAGATCTTCCTTTGATAAAGCCATTTTTATTGTATCCAAAACGAATGTGAGTAACTATTACTGCTGATAATATACCAAATAATTCAAGATTCTCACCGGACATTGATTCACTCAAGGATAAAATCGTCCGGATGCCTGAATTAATCAACCTTTGAGCGTCGCCTCACAACCGTTGTTTTCGTTTGCCAAACGAGTATAACACTGTTAAAAGCTAAGAAAAAAGAGAGGGAAGGGCATTTTAGATTGATGATTTTAGATTTCAGATTTACAGGTCGTGACAACTGCATTGTCATTTTCAACTTCAAAATTGTCGGCGAAGCCGACACCAACCAAAAATCTAAGATCTAAAATGCATTGCTTGACTTTTGATTTGATTGGAATCAAGATATACCCATCATTTGATGGAATCAAAAAATGGTATTGTTTGATGGAGTAGGCGGTGTTGACTGGTAACAATTGTAAATTGCTGTAATGTTGGTGTTTTGTTGCGTTCATAAAAACAATTCACTATTCGATCAATTTTAACATAATGGAGATAACATGTCTGAGATTCGATATGATGGGAAAGTAGCCATTGTAACCGGAGCGGGAGCGGGACTGGGTAAAACATATGCCGTTGAACTGGCAAAAAGAGGTGCCAAAGTGGTGGTTAATGATCTTGGCGGATCGAGGGATGGCCAGGGGGCCAGTTCCAAGGCAGCGGATCTTGTTGTTGATGAAATTAAGGCGGCGGGTGGTGAAGCAGCGGCCAATTATGATTCGGTAGCGACCAGGGAAGGTGGGGAGAGTATCATCAAAACAGCCGTGGATGCCTTTGGGAAGGTGGATATTCTCATTAATAACGCCGGTATTTTGCGAGATAAAAGTATCGTGAAAATGAGTCAGGAGGAATGGAAGCTGGTTTTGGATGTTCATCTGCAGGGGGCTTTCTATGTTACTCAACCCGCTTTTGCCCTGATGAAGGAAAACGCCTATGGCAGGATTGTCAATACAGCTTCGGGAGCGGGTTTGTACGGTAATTTCGGTCAGATAAACTATGCCTCCGCAAAAATGGGTTTAGTGGGAATGATGCATTCGGTCAATACCGAAGGAGCCAAATACAACATTAAATGCAACACCATTGCCCCCATTGCTGCTTCTCGCTTAACGGAAGATGTCATGCCGCCTGAAGTGTTTAGCAAGCTTGATCCAAGGTTTGTCACCCCGCTGGTGATGTACCTGGTTTCGGAAGAGGTGGAGGACGCGAATATGATCTTCAACTGTGCCGCAGGTTGGTTTAGCAGAACTGCCATTGTTTGCGGAACGGGGACGTTTATCGGTGATGGAAAGCGTGATATCGCCGTTGAGGAGATTAAAGAAGCCTGGGGGAAAATTACCGGCATGGAGGAAACCAAGGAACTTAATCATGTGAACGATTCATTTGCCTACTTGTCCAAGGTTTTTCAATAGCCCGGAAATACTACAAACGACAATAATTTTGGATTCCGGGATTTCCTGACAAACAAAATCGGAGGGGAGAATGGTTGGTATTGTTTCTTTTGGTGGGTATATACCCCGGCTGCGGTTGAACCGCGGCGTAGTCTATGGAGCAAACGCCTGGATGGCGCCAGGATTGATAGCAGCGGCTGGTGGTGAACGTTCCATGGCAAACTGGGATGAAGACAGCCTTACCATGGCTGTTGAAGCTTCCAGGGATTGTATTGCGGGATTTGATAAAAGCACAATCGATGCAGCTTACCTGGCATCAATAAATCACCCCTTCGAAGACAGGTTAAACGCCGGGATACTCTCTACCGCATTAAACCTGGATGAAAATATCGAAGCAGCTGATTTCAGCGGTTCAACAAGAGCGGGGGCTTCCGCATTGCAGGCCGGAATAAATGCCGTGAAATCGGGAGAATATCGGAATTCCCTGGTTGCAGCAGGGGACAAGCGTATAACAAAAATGGCTTACCTGCATGAGCTCTGGGCTGGTGACGGAGCTGCAGCCCTGCTTTTGGGAAGCGACAATGTGATTGCCGAATACAAGGGGTCTTTTACGGTAACCCACGATTTCGTCGATCATTACCGGGGAGATAATCATAAATTCGATTACAACTGGGAAGAACGGTGGATCAAGGATGAAGGATTTCTCAAAATTGCTCCCCGGGCCGTCAAAGGGCTGATGGATAAAACAGGGATCACGGGTGCGGAAGTGACCGGATTTGTCATGCCATGCGTGTTTGGTAAAGTCCCCTACCAGATCGCAGGAATGTTTGATATCCCGGCAGAAGGTGTTTCAGATACGATGCATCAAGTATGTGGCGATACGGGATCTGCTCACTCCCTGGTGATGCTGGTTGCGGCATTGGAACATGCAAATCCCTGTGACAGACTGATTGTCGTTTCATTTGGCCAGGGCTGCTCCGCCATGCTATTTGAAGTTACGGATGAAATCAAACATCTGCAAAAAAGAAAGGCGATTAGCGGATCATTGTCTGACAGAAAAGAAGAGCAGAACTATCTGAAGTTCCTGACGCATCGCGGCATGCTCCAACAGGACTGGACAATTCGGGCCGAGGCAAACTGGAAAACCGCCCTTTCCACCTTGTATCGAAACCGGAAAATGATTCTGGCGATGGTTGGGGGAAAGTGTACGAAATGTGGGACCTCCCAGTTTCCAAAAGCGGAAACCTGTGTAAATCCGGACTGTAAAACCGTGAATGCACAGGAGGATTGCGAGTTCGCGGATGAACCCGGAGAAATCATGAGCTATACCTCTGATCTTCTAACTTACACCCTCGATCCCCCGGCTCATTACGGAATGGTAACCTTTGCGAATGGTGGTCGAGGAATGTTCGATTTTACGGATTATGAAAACGGAAAAATTGAGGTCGGCCTGCCGGTGAGAATGGTCTTCCGGATTCGCAACATCGACCAGCAAAGAGGATTTACCCAGTATTATTGGAAAGCTAAACCAATCATCAAACAAGAGGAGGCATAACATGGCTGATGGAATCAAAGACAAGGTTGCGATCCTGGGAATGGGATGTTGTAAGTTCGGTGAGCGATGGGATTGCGGACCTGAAGAGTTAATGGTTGAAGCCTTCGAAGAGTGTATTGAGGATGCAGGTATAGACCGTAACGAGATTCAGGCCGCGTGGTTTGGTCAATGTTATGACGAAATAGGCACAGGGAAAGGTGCGCCCGGTCTGGCGATCTCACTTAGATTACCTTATATACCGGTGACCAGGGTGGAGAACTATTGTGCTACCGGAACGGAGGCCTTTAGAGGCGCTGTTTACGCCGTGGCTTCCGGGGCAGTCGATATCGCCCTGGCACAAGGAATGGAAAAGTTAAAAGACACTGGTTATGGGGGATTACCGGCAATTGACGGTGTCAATAGCGGAACCTTGCCGGGTCAAACCCTGCCCAATATTTCCGCTCCCGGTGCTTTTGCGCAACTGGCCAGTGCTTATCGAGCCAAGCATAATGTGAACTACGATGACCTGAAACGTGCCATTGCCCAGGTCTCTGTAAAAAGTCACGCCAATGGAGCGAAAAATCCGAAAGCTCACCTTAGAAAACCGGTCACCGTTGAACAAGTCATGGCTTCTCCAATTATCGCTGATCCATTGGGGCTTTTTGATTGCTGTGGAGTGAGTGACGGATCAGCCTGCGCTATTGTTACCACCCCGGAAATTGCCAAAAGCATGGGAAAATCTGAAATCGTTAGTGTCAAAGCCCTGCAACTGGCTGTCAGCAACGGTGAGGAAAGCGGTTACAAAAACTGGGATGGTTCCTATTTTGCAACGACCCGCCAAGCCTCCAAGAGAGCTTATGAAGAAGCAGGTATCAAAAATCCCCGGGAGGAAATCAGCATGTTTGAAGTTCATGACTGCTTTTCGATCACGGAATTCGTAACCTATGAAGATCTTTACATCTCTCCTGAAGGCGGGGCCATTAAAGACGTGATGGACGGATTTTATGACGCCGAAGGACAGGTTCCCTGTCAGATTGACGGTGGCTTGAAATGCTTTGGTCATCCAATCGGTGCGTCCGGTTTAAGGATGATTTACGAAATGTACCTGCAATTGCTGGGCAGGGCCGGAGAACGTCAGCTGAATGATCCTAGAATCGGTCTGACCCACAACCTGGGCGGCTTCCCCTTTGCCAATGTCAATGCCATATCCATCGTCGGAAAATACTAGGGAGGGCAATTTAGATTTCAGATTTTAGATTGATGATTTTAGATTTTTTGTGGGGTGGCAACTATGTTGCCGCTTTCATGTTTTTGAAGTAGCTTTCCGGGTTGTGGGTACCTATAGGCACCATTGCTTTTGGCGAATGCTCTTATTTTTAAAATTCAACATGCAGCATGCAGTATGCAGCATTCAGCCTTCAGCGGTCAGCTATCAGCCAAAAAGGTGTGAACGGTCTTAAATACAAAACTGGCGAAGCCACAAAATAGAAAATCTAAGATCTAAAATCATACATCTAAAATAGCAAAGGAAGGTGTGAACGGTCTAAATATACAACCCGCGAAGCCGTAAATTAGAAGATCTAAGCTCTGAGTCCCCTCCGAAAAATGTTATTATTAGTCATTCCGGGCATGCAGACTGTGTCACAATAAGAATTTTGGTGATTATGGGCAGATTTTGATTCTGCGTCATTCCGATCGATGCTGCAAGCTTCGCATCTCATGACCCGGAATCCATTTGCAACCAATTGAAATAATTAATGGACCCCGGATCAAGTCCGGGGTGACAAGCGT
>JANQLH010000238.1 GCA_028280735.1 SAR324 cluster bacterium
AGGCAGTGGCGTAGGCAGGATCAATCATGTGGCCGGCTACCGTACCGCGCACCACGCCGTTGAAAACAAGGAAAAAGACGGAGCCCAGACCAAACAGCAGACCGCCGGCAAAGGTTCTGAAACCTATACTGATATTATTCCAGATATAAAATCCGAACATGGCAAAATCACCTTTGGTGCCCCTTTCTTCCATTTTTTTATCCATGTTGTCGTACATCGATTCATAGTTGGAAATTGTATCGGGATCAAACACCGCATATGCCAAATCGGGATAAACATGCGTAGCGGAGCACATTAAAATGAAAGGTCCGAAAAAGAGCAGGCCGGCCAGAGCGGTCCACTTGATCTCCTTCCTGATTAAAGCCGGGTATTCAAAGAGAAAAAACCTCAAAACTTTTAAAATAACGGTTGGTCTATGGTGATAAAGAAGAGCATGCCCCCGGGTAACCAGTTCGTTGAGATGACTAACCAGGTAACTGCTGTAGCCTCTTTCCTTTGCCATAGACAAATAATGGCAAAGCCTGCGATACCGCTTGGAAAAAGTAAAAATTTCCCCGGAGTCCTTCTGATTCTTTTTGCTTTTCCTTTTGGCGTGTTCCAGTCGGAGCAGTAACGCTTCAAAATCCTGCCACTCCTGAGAATACAGGTTTTCAAAATGGGCTTGTTTCATCGATTTCCCCTTAATCCGGCGGCAACCTGGTAAAGCTCGGTGACAGCTTCCTCATCGGTTTTGCCCAATACGGGTGAAAGAATATTGGCAAGCTCTTTGGAACGATCCCGGGAAAGCATTCGGTGACGTTCGGCAAATCCGATAATCGATTGCTGCTCTTTTAATGTCAGGGAAACAGGCATATTACGCGGTCTTTCCTTGGGAATATCCAGCTGTTTTTTGATTTTGTCATTATAAATCACCATGGTCCCTGCGGCCATATCACCAAGCCTTTTAAAATCCCGATTAAAAACCATGGCAACCAAACCAAAGGTATAAGAAAACGGCAGAAAATCAACCACTCGCAATAGATTTCGCACCATGGAAGCAGACCAGTTGACCGGAGAACCATCATCATGCACAACACGGATCTTGAATAGCTTTTTCCCGGGTGTCATACCATTGCCTATTACTTCAAAGAAGACAGGATAAAACCAGTATAAGACAAAAAAGGCTATGGCCCCCATGCCGGCACCCCACTGCCCGAGAAGAGCCGTGATAATGGCAATCACAATGTATAATCCCGAATTGATTAGCAGATCTATGGTATAGGCTAAAATTCTTACCAAAGGTCCGGCAATTTCCATGTTGAGGTCAATCCCTTCAGGAGTTTCGAATGTTCTGAGTGTGTCGAGCATCTTACTTTAAGGTGAAAGCGGAATGTTGATGATACATTTGACCTGAGACTTGCCCGTTAAGCGTTTTTCGAAAGCCGTATTAACGAAGGCCTGCAACGGTCCGCAAAATTAACCTGACCATGACATAGGGTGGCACTCGAAACCCTGATGATTATGACTTACAAGAACTACCGCCCCAGCTATAAATCATCATCAAGCGCCGGTCCCAAGAGTGTCATGCCCTATTCACCGGCCGAGGAAACTCCAAAAATGTTTCTGTATAGTACGCCATATCCAATAAACATTAAAGGCATTGTCCAGATTGAACCAAATCCAAGTGGTATTAAACTGACTATCAGAATCAGCCCCATCACAAAGAAGAAACCAAACACTTTAAACCAGTGCTTGGTAACAGCTTTTCTGGATGTCTCCATTGCTTCCCAAATACCCATATCCTTATCCAGCATGAGAATCATTGCAAAAGAATAACTAATTGAGAGGTAGATACCGGGAATTATCAATAAGAACAATCCGATGATTACTAAAGCGGCAATTGCAAGATACATCAAAAGAATAGAAATCAGTTTGGGATAATATTCAAACATCTGGGAAAATGAGATATCCTTGGAAAGGGAACGGCGGACTCCCATCATTGTTACTCCAATCATCAGCGGTGCTAGCAGCATATTAAGTACCTGGTTTAGCACGTTAGTCAAAATCAGTTCTGATATTCCTGACGGAGCCATAAAGTATAGTGGTACTTGGGTTACAATCATGACAATCAATATGTATATGACGCCTGCAAGAAAAAAACTTCCTTTGGTCCCTTTTACCAGCGACCAGGCTTCACTGATTGTTTCACCAATGGCAAAATCCCAATCCCCGCTTTTGGCACTTTCAACCGATCCGTATGGTCCGATACCTTGATCATCTTTTTTCAGATCTGCTTGTGGAGGCATATAAGCGTTTTCCATAAGTCCCCTTTTAATCTTGATTCAATGTTCCATTATCAGCAGACACCTAACAGTCTGCCGGTGGTCTTGAAAAAATTTCACCACCGATTTTTCAGATGCGATCATCGTGTCAGTCAGATGGCAAAACATCCGCTAACGGTAACCAAAAACAAACGAAATGTTAATAGTTTCTCAAGACATTTCTTCCGGAGCTTCTGAATTTGCATCCAACCTGTGACATAGTTGTATTATGAGACAATTGTTCTCCGGTAAAACCTGGCAGATATTGTAACGAACTCTCACCGGTCAATGTCCTACATTCAATGCTGGTCCATCTTTATGGAAAGCTGAAATCCAAGCGTAAGAGCCGGGAGATAACGCGGGTCTTTGGCATGTTATTTTCAGCAGACTCACCTTTGTTAATCCGTTACCGGGAATGCACCAAAATGTCTTCAAAAATGGGGCACCTGTTTAAAATCTTTAAAAAAACCTGGAGCTGAAATGACCGCAAAATTTATCAACGCCTGGGCCGAGTTCGTGGTCAACAGGCGGGCACTGGTTCTAGCTGCCAGTCTGTTGCTTTTACCAATTTTTATCTTCTCCATGAGGACCATCAAGTTCGATGCCTCGAACGAAATGTGGTTTCTTAAGGATGATCCCTCCCTGGCCGATTATGAATTTTTGAAGGAAACCTTTGGCAGTGCGCAATATGTTTTGATTGGGGTGCCGAAACGACAGGGAGAAGATAGCGTGATTACTGCGGAGAACCTGCAGGTAATTCATGAATTAACCGTGTTTTTAGAGGATCATGATTTGATCGACAAGGTCAGTTCACTTTCCAACTACCAGGTTATCAACGGAAGCACCGGAACTCTGGAAATTGACGATCTGGTTGAGAATTTTGAAACCTTTGAAGGTACTCCGGAGCAGGTTGCAAAGATCCGTGAAACCATGGAAGGAGAGTTCCTGGTCCACGATTTTATGATCGCCAAAGACCTCAATGATACATTGATCCTGGCCCGAACTATTTACGAAGATTCCATCGATGACAAAGTCCGCCTTGTTAACGATCTGAACAGGTTTATCGCCGAAGCAGACTATCAATCACGAGGGTATCAGTTTCACCTGATGGGTGATCCTGTAATCTCCGAAGGGTTTTTCACAACATCGATGAAAGACCAGGCAACGACATTTCCGGCCATGTTTCTGCTGGTTACGCTGTTTTTAATCATCTCTTTTCGTTCTCTTGCGGGAGTGTTTACCCCCTGGGTGGTGATAGCACTGTCAGTTCTGGGGATGTATGCCTTTCTAAGCACCATGAACTGGTCGTTGAATATGCTGAATGCCATGCTTCCGATTTTGGTGGTTGTGATCAGTATAGGAGATTCCATCCACGTTTTGGTGGAATACTATCATTTCCGAAATGAAGGCAAGGATTCAAAGGAATCGGCGAAAGGCGCGATTAGGATGATGTTTCCCCCCTGCTTTTTTACGACGCTGACAACTTATGTCGGTTTTACCGCCGTTGCTGTCACAAAATTGGCACCTCTCAGGGAATACGCTTTTTTAGCCGGGTCAGCAGTCTGGTTGGCCTTTTTGTTCTCTCTCACCACCCTGCCCGCTATTCTGAGTTTTGTGAAAACGAAAGGCAATCGTGTGGAAAGGATTATAAAAACCGGTGTCGTAGCAAGACTTACCGCCAATGTAGCGCCCTGGACCAAAAAACATTTTGTCAAAATCATGATATACGGAAACATCCTCGTCGGAATGGCCCTGGTTTCTGCGACACAGATTGAGGTGGACTCCAACTTCGTAAAAAACTTTAAAGAAGGAACTCCCATTCGAACGTCAATGGAATACTTCGATGAGCTTTTTAATGGCGGATTAACCCTGGAGTTCATTTTTGATAGTGGCACGGAAGACGGAATCAAAGATCCCAGGTTTTTAAACGAAGTCCTGGCATTCCAGGAATACGCTGAAGCGCTTCCTGTCACCGGAAAGATCAATTCCATGATTAATTATGTCAGAAAAATGAATCAAACCCTCAACAATGAAGATCCGGCCGGCTATGTCTTACCCGACACAAGAAACGCCATTGCTCAATATCTGCTTATGTATTCATTGTCCGGACCGACCGAGGATTTAAGCGATTTAAAATCTTTTGACGATCGCTATTTGCGTTTGAGCATGAGAATCCCCAACATGACAACCGAGGAAAATCGCGTATTGATCGGAGAATTGAAAGACAAACTGGCGCTTGACCATCCCTCGCTTAAAACCACAATTACCGGCGATATGGTTCTGTGGACGGTTATGGGCGGGTATATTCAGGACGGACTCGTCAAGTCGTTTTCATTGGCGATAGTTACCATCATCCTTTGCTTCTTCGTCTTGTTCCGTTCTATTAAATACGGATTGCTGGCAATGATTCCCAGTTTAACACCGATTGTCATAGCCGGTGGTATCATGAGCGCAATGGGGATCTATCTTGATTTCACAACAATGATTGTAGCAGCGGTAACTTTCGGCATCGCCGTGGATGATACCATTCATGTCATGTCCCGCTTTGTCAGGGCTAAAAGGGAAGGAAGCTCCAACGAGGAAGCCATCCACCTGGCAGTGACAGAAGCCGGGCGAGCGGTGGTCTTTAGTTCAATTATTCTTGTTTCAGGATTCTCTATGCTGATGTTTTCCGGATTTGTGCCTAATATCTACTTCGGATTCTTTGCAGTGATCATTATTTTTATCGCCCTGGTTTCAGATCTCTATTTACTGCCGGCTGCAATCTATACAATCATTCGTTCCGGCAGCTCCAAAAAAAGTCTGCCGAAAGAAGCCGTTTCCACAGGAAAAGCCTTGAGGAAATGAAATTACAACAGGTTAAAACAGGTGTACACTGTTAGAATCGAGATAATCTTGATTTGAATCTTGAACAGAACAATGAACTGTTTTATGATTGGATTACCAGGGAAAGTCACAGACCGCAAAGAAGGTGTTTTCGGTCTGTTGGAATCCCATCGAGACCTATTTGTCACTCTATCGGGTTTGGGAAGGTGAACCCGGCGATTTTTGCGTTAAGAACTGCCTGTCTATAAAACAAGTGGTTGCATGTACATTTAGAATGTCTAAAAAGGAGCTTAGATGAAAAAATCATTTCTGTATTTATTTCTAACCGGTCTGATATTACTCTCGTCCGCCACTCCTGCTCTGGCAGAAGAGGTGAGCAAGGTACCCTGGATGATTTTCACCTACGGCATTCCAGGGTTGGCAGCACTCGCAATAATTATTCCTTTTGTCCAACATCTGATGGGAAAAAACTGATCCCAATCTCTCGCCAAGAACCTGCTGATCTTGAATCGGCAGGTTTCCGTCTCTCTCCGACAGGTCCCGAACCAGCCAAATTCTGTCTCCGTTAATTGCCAACCTCAAACCGGAGATGTTATACACTGCAATATGCAGAATCCAATCCGACACCTTACCTGTTCGTGTTACTTGATTCAATTCTTAAAAACCTCTTCCGGTAGCCCCTTTCAGAATATTGC
>JANQLH010000083.1 GCA_028280735.1 SAR324 cluster bacterium
GTCTACTCATGATTTCAGCATGTTACATAGTAGATTCCGGGTCAAGCCCGGAATGACAAAGAGTCAGGTTCTTTGCAAAGTAGATATATTTCAAATTATAACACAGTCTGTAAGCCCGGAGTGACAAGTGTGACATATGGTCCGTTAATTTTTTAAAAATTGATGTTTTCCATTTCATCAATGGTGATATCCAGTTCAAGCTCTTTTAGCCATTTCACAAACAAGTCCCTGGCCTGTTTGTCTTCATCGGTTAGTGTCAGACCTTGTACACCACCCCCGGGAATCGCACCGGTTTTTTGCCATTTCGTCCAGGGATTGCTGCCGGTGTTTGCCGTTTACTCTAAGGTCTTTTAATTCCATGCCAACTCTCCTAACAGGCTAATTTGGCCATATGGCCCTTTTTGTTAACTGCCAGTCGTAGGTCCTGTCTCTTTAGCTCACCATGGAGAAGAATGTTACAACTCGGCCTTATAGTGCAATCTGACGACAGAAGATTAAGACTTATTTCGATAGGTATAATTAATCATGATCCTGACAAAAATCAATCAATAAAATATTAATTAATTCGAAATAAAGTTTTATCTTGCTTCTTTTCTTCGAAATTAATTTATTTTTTATTTATAGTTCAATATTTATCTAATTATAGGATATCGATTCCTTGCCGACCTTTATTACCGCTTATTGCAACTTTGCAGCAGACTCATACATTGTTTTCGTTTATTCATGTTATTTTTCCATAACTTTCGCTTTTTTAGTCAAAAGGCACTTTTTACGAATTTCCTAAAATCTGTGGAATATTCTGATAAAAAGGCCGTTTTTAGTAGAGGATGCTCCATGATTTTTTGAACTCTTTGGTAATCCCATCCTCACAAATGTCCCCTGTGGTAAACGATATTTGTTCCAAGAATACGGTATAGTTTATCTTTTTTAGAAGGCTGATACACAAGACCCTCCTGGCATACTTTGTAATTTGGCCCTCTCATGGCGATGCAGTTCGATCATGAAAACATCCTATTTCGCTTCCAAAACGGCACAGTTTTAGCAGCAGATTGCTAATGGTTCGGCTAACGTTCAAACAAGGCATCTAATATCTCCAAAGATCGTTACCAAACCGACACCACGCTTAAAAGGGGCAACGTTCATTAACGTTGCCCCTTTTGTTTTGACACCACCCGCTACCCTCTCTCCAATCGCTTTCATCTCAGCATCTCATGCCCGTTTTTTTGGTATTTCTCCCCCTGATCAACCTGCCACTATTAATCAAACAGTTTCAGCATGATAGCTTTAAGCAGAATGGTTTAAAAAGAGAAGGTATGCTCACTGCAGAACAAAAGCGGCTTGGCGCTTCGACGTTTAGTGATTTCAGCGATCAACTCTCAGCCGGATTACATCCGGCTAACACCCTCTAAAATACTACCAGATCCATTCTCACGAATGCCGAAAATTTGCCCGTTACCAGCCTCATTTTTTTTGCAGATTTCACTCAATAAATTACAAATTTGCTTGCATCACAAGGATTGATTCAGGCATCTTTGTCATGAACGAACGTTCGTTAAATATCTCACAGATTTTTGGGAGGAGGAGTGAGATATCGTTTCCGTTACCGGCTTGAGGTTGCAGATGGCGTATTTTCAAGGATTTATGATTTACATGTGGTTGGATTGAGATCTGAAACCAAAATTATATCTCCCTAAAAACAGGAAAGCTTTTTCGAAGAAAAGGTGTGATTCGATGACATTCAGCAATGGAATGCTATGGGTTTAAAACAGTTTCTAAATCGCTTTGTTCCTGAGAAGCTTCAGGACGACATTATTCTCTCCAGTAAGGCCAGGCTTGCGGTTGGCGCCATGTTTGTCTTTGGTATATTTCTACTGCCAAATACATTGAGGGCAATTCGGATCGGGCGGACCGATATTGCTGTCCTGACACTCGTGGTCTCTGTTATTATGTTGTGTTGTCCTTTTGTTTTAAAAAAGTGCCAATCGCTCACGTTTACTTCCAATTTATTCATATTGGTATTTGTTGTCCTTCTTTCATATATAACTGTGGAGAGGGGTGGTGTCATAGCCTATTATGCGATGAATTTCGTATTGATTTCAATTTTGGCTTATCTTATCGCCGGACTTGGTACAGGCATAACCTGGGGAATGATTTCCATAGCCATCCTGTTATCGATGAAAGTTGCGGAAATAAATGGTTATCCTTTTCCGGAGGTTCAATCGGAAGCTGCTCATATCAACCTGATTGTGATCCTGATTACAACGTCCACTGTAGGTGCCATATTCCAGTCCAGCGCTTCAGGGCACCTGAAGAAGTTCGCCGAGCAGACTGCAGAAGCGGATGCATCTGCCGAAGAGTTAAGATCCATACTTATTGAAACGAACAGGGTCATGTCGGCGGTAGCCAAAGGAGATCTTTCTCAACAAATTAACATTGCTGCTGTTGGAAACCTTGAGCAACTTAAGCAAAGTGTTAATTTTGCGGTTACAATGCTGGGAGAATCCGTTGTTCAGGTTCAGAACACCTGCGAGGAAATCAACAGGGGAGTGCATGAACTAGCCGGTGCGGCCCAATCTCTTTCGGCCGGAACTACGGAGCAAGCCGCCAGTCTGGAACAGATCACCTCATCCATGAACGAAATCAGCAACGGGGCCGGGGATAATCACGAAAACGCCGATGAAGCGCTACAGCTAACCTCAGAAACGGCGGACGGAGTAAACAAAGGGACTTCCCAAATGTTTGAAATGCAGAACTCCATGAAAACCATTAGTGAGACCAGCAATGATGTGGCCAAGGTAATTAAGGTGATTGATGAAATCGCTTTCCAGACAAATCTTTTGGCTCTCAACGCGGCTGTGGAAGCTGCCAGGGCCGGCAAATACGGAAAGGGCTTTGCAGTGGTCGCCGAGGAGGTAAGGGCCCTTGCAGCCAGAAGTGCGACAGCCGCAAAAGATACCACTGAATTAATCCAAACCGCATTGGGGCATGTCGACAAGGGTGTTGCCAACGTGGATTCCACAGCAGCAACCTTGGAGCATTTTGTAGAAAGTATGCAGAAAATCAGTGAATTAAATGCAAAAATCTCTAACTCTTCAGGTATCCAATCCAATAGTGTAAATGAAATTAACGGAGCTTTGAGCCAAGTAAACAACGTGGTTCAGCGCAACTCATCGATTTCAGAGCAAACCGCATCGGCCTCGGAAGAGTTATCCTCACAGGTGGTAGGGTTGCTGGAGATGATAGGGAAATTCAAGCTCCCTTCTGTTTCGCGTACTCAAATAGCCATAGAAAATCAAAACTAGACTTAAGTCCCGTTAAGATTGCCTTTGGCCATGCTTTTTCTTTGACGGCAGAGTCATCTACACCAGGTCTTTGACTCTGCCGCCGGTTTACCGGGAACATAACCGCCTGTTCGTTTCCACCCTTAAAATCCTTACCATTCCTTGTGTTATCCTGTGGTTTGATCACAAGTTTTTGTTTACGTAACGCATTCTTGGGAATAACATAAGCCCTAAATTCTGCAAGCAGTCCTGGTCGACTGTGATCCGCTCATGTTCGGCAAGATAAGACCTTAAGGACAGGCCGCAACATTGAACAGCCCGGGGCACATCGAATTCACCCACCTTCAGGTCAACCGGGATTTCAAATTGCCGGTTCAAGGTAGAATTACATTTTCCGGTATACAGTTTTAACACATTAGTCGTATTGACCACCGGTAACCATCGGGATTCGTCTATATTGACCAATCTGGCGGAGAAATAGATGGTACTCATGCTACGTGAAAAAAATAAGATTTTGACAGACACCATTAAAAGGCTGTTGCGTCGCGGGGCAACGGCAAATCTGTACAAAATCGTGGATAAAACCCATGCGGCGGATTTGTCCCAGGTTTTCAAAGCGTTGACACTTGTCAGCCAGCGAAAACTGTTTGGTATGATCAAGGATCTGGAGAAAAAGGGGACACTGTTTTCCGAATTGGATGACAAGGAACTACTGGATCTGATTAACAGCCTGCCTTTAGATAGCATTGTCGAAGTCCTGGAAAACATGGCTTCGAATGATGCGGCCGACGTTCTAGGTAAGCTTCCCGAAGAGATTTCCGATACTATTCTGGAAAAGATGAGAGAGGGTTCGGAAGAACTCGAAGACCTGCTGAGCTATGAAGATGATACGGCAGGAAGGATTATGGTTACGGATTTTATCGCCTTGAAGGAAGACATTACGGCCAAAGAGGCAATAGAATCCCTGCAGACCGAATACCAGGACACTGAAATAGTGTTTTATCTTTATGTTGTCGACGAGTATTCCAAGTTGGTAGGCGTGCTTTCCCTGCGTCAATTGGTCATCGTTCCGCCTGACACACCGCTGAAGGAGTTTATGACAACCGACATATTCTCTGTTCGCACGCATATGGATCAGGAGGAAGTCGCAAAAATAGTGGCCCGTTATGATATCCTGGCTGTTCCAGTTGTGGATGAAGCAAACAAACTGGTGGGAATTATTACGGTTGACGATGTCATCGATATCTTCAGGGAAGAAGCTACGGAAGACTTTCTGAAGATGGCCGGGGTCGGCGATGAATATGTGGAAACCCAGTCCGTTTTCCGCAGTACCAAGACTCGCTTACCGTGGTTGTTCGCCAGTTGTATCGGTGGTATCCTGGCGTTTTTTATCATCAGCGGTTTTGAAACGGAACTTGCGCGTTTTGCCTACCTGGCAGCCTTTATCCCTGTCATCATGGGAATGGGAGGTAACATTGGCACGCAGTCCTCCACTATTGTGGTCCGCGGCCTGGCTACCGGACGTCTTCATACCAGGGATTTCTGGCCTGTTGTGCTCAAGGAGCTTGCAACGGGATTGATCCTGGGGCTGGTTTACGGGACTTTGATAGCGGTTGTCGCCCAAGTGAGTTTTCATGAAACCGTGCCATCGGGTTTATTCGCAGCTTCCGTGGGTATGGCCGTCGTCAGTTCCATGTCCATAGCCGCGCTGGTAGGCTCCCTGGTACCAATGCTGTTTGCCAGGGTTAATGTCGATCCGGCGGTTGCTACCGGCCCTTTTGTGACTACAGCCATCGACATTATTTCAGTCTATTTTTATTTCGTTATAGCTACCCGACTACTGGAATTGTAGTTATGAGATCCTAAATGCAGGGTTGCCTCACCCGCCTTTTTCCTTTTCAGAAATCAGGCGGGTGAAACAGGGGGGGAGGGAACCCGAATATCCGGTTAAGCCGCCTGGTAATTCACCCGCTTGCTGGATACGGCATCCAGCAGATGGCGATATCTCACGCCGTAGTGCTTTTCCAGAATGTTTGTCATATCTTCGAGAGTTTTTTTGCAGTCATCAAGGAATCCCCGGCCTAGCTTGGCTTCTTCGACCTTAAAACGCTGCTCCAGCTCTTTCTGTTCTTTTTTACCCAGCTTTCTTTCCACCCAGGGAAAGAACACATGATTTTCACGGTTTAGATGAGCTCTTAAAAAAGAGTTGTAATCGCCAAGACTGCGCCAGAAAATGGATGTCTGTGTTTCATCGCCTTTCACGTACCCTTTGAGGCACCTGCGCATTTCCTTAAGGGCCAGATCGGCTTTTTTGTGCTGATTTTTAAGAGCCGTAAACTGGCTGTCCAACTCTCCTTCCAGTTTTTCCACCAAAACCGGGAACAACACTTCTTCCTCTTTGATATGATGGTAGGTTTCGATAAAGCTGTCCGCAAATTCAAAAACCAGTTCAAAGAAGTCCTCGGAAGGGCGTTCTCCCCATCCATATACCTCTGCTGCAACCTGAACCTTATCGATGTAATCTCGAATCAGGTGATGCTCCGCAGTAAGAGTC
>JANQLH010000244.1 GCA_028280735.1 SAR324 cluster bacterium
ATTTTCTTTGGTCCCGACCATGCTGACATAATTCTCAGATGCCTCGTTTAAAATCGCACTCAGTGTGATGGATTCGTCATATATTATATTTTTAAACCGTTCTAAACGATTTTCCGCCATATCCGGAAATTCTCTCATGGCTTCAATGGCGGCGCGGATACTGGCGATGGGGGAACGGGTATTTTTTGCCAGAGAACGTAGGATGGTTTCTACTTTTTTATCAATCTTATTTTGCCGTGTAATATCATTTAATACGAGTACGAATCCCTTAAATTGTTTGGTTTCATCCAGTATCGGAACTACCTTTGACTGGATCGTATTATCCTTGTTCTTAAAGATGAAATAGGATACCGGCTCTACAATCTTTTTCTTTAATTGATGATTAATTTCATCAAGGGCGTGATCAATGAGTTGAGGATCTATTAGTTCACTTACCATCTGACCATGAGACAGATCCGGTTGCCGCTCTTCTTTAGTGCTGATGATGGAGGCGGCTCTGTGATTTGCCAATAAAATTTTAGCCTTACCGTCACAAATTATAATGCCCTGAGGCAGATTGGCGATGACCGAAGCAATAAGGTTTGATACTGGCTGCTGATTTTCATCTGGCATGGGTGTTTGAAAATATTCCATTTCAAAACCTTTTGAAAAATAAGGATCTGATCCAATTTAAGTAGTTCTGCTTTCACCGTGTACGTTATTTTACCGGTGACCCAATCTAATTCAAACCTTTTAAAGCATCCAAATGCGTTTCCTTTGAGCGAGTGTCAGTAATAGCACGATAACTAGAAAATCAGCAGGAAACTTGAGATATTTAAAGCCTAACACCTAGACCTGAAATCGTCAAGAAACCAAAATACAATTATGATTTTGATTTGTGGTTTTAATGGTATAATACTATTCAGAAACATACACGGGTAAAACACACATTATGCAACTTAAAAATTACAGTCATTGGTTGTTTCAAATACTTCCCCCTATTTCCGTCCTCTTCTTCTTATCAGAAAATGGCCCTGCTTTATCACATATGATTGGACTGTGGGGACTGTTTGCCTCAATCAGCTTTGTTTCAATCATCATGAAATTGTATAATTTTAAAAAAAAGAAAAAATATCTGCCGCGTCCGGTATTAACCTGCCTGGTCTTGTTTGTGCTGGTGATATTGGCGTTGACATCGTATAACACTGCACTTAACCGCGCTCAAGTTGAAGCTCGGCAAATCGCTGAAATGTGTAAACATCAGGGACGGTGTCCCATTGAATTACCGGGTTGGGAAAAATCCAGTCGTAACACATTAAATAAAAAGGCTGGCCATTGGTTCAAATATCCTTTAATTTACAGGTATTCAGACCAGACTTTTTATATTGACATCATACAAGGAACAGATTTGGGTGACCGCATTTCAGGTGGGGTCGGCAAAGAATTAAAAACCATGAGAATGAATGATTAAAATACCCGTTACCAATGAAGATTGAAACCAATTTCTACACCATTACACCTTACCAGAATCTGCTTCACCTTGAAATGATTGCTGCCTGGGATGAAAAAGTGGCCATCGGCTTTCGCACTGATACGGCAAAAATCATATCAAAATTATATCAAAACAAATCCTGGGGTATGCTTTCCGACAGGCGACAATGGGAATTGAATACGCCCGGAGCGGAACAGGTCTTCAAGAAAGCCGCAAAAACTGAAATAACCCAAAACTTAACTCACGGTGCGATCGTAATTGAAAATTCCGAGTTAAAGAAACTTCAGTTAAAAAATATGCTCTCCAAGGCCAAGCATTATCAAACCAAATTATTTTATGACATTGAAGATGCCAAAGAATGGTTGGCAGATGCCGGCTATAGAATGATCCCATTATAGAAACCAAATGTTCAAAAAAGGATTTTAAAGTTTCTGACATAAAATAAAAGAATATGAGAATTAAGTTTTATGTTCCCGGAATCGTAAGTGTAGATTCTTAAGCACTTTTACCTGTGATTCTATAGATATTTTCCACAGACATCTATAAACCCTAGAAAAATGATTTCCTTCAAAATTGATACTTGGACGTTAAAACAAAGAAATGATCAGGGTCAGCGGGAACCGCACATGCCATGCCATCTTCTTGCGCCTTTTGGGAATGGATTATGGGGAATACTGGAAAATCACTTGTAAGGGCAATTACTAGACAGCGTTGATAAAGTGGTTGGCTTGTCAAGAATTATGACTTATAATGGCATACATCCAGTGGCAAAATTTATAAGAAAACCTATGACAGGAACGATTAGAAGAAATGATTGAGCGTGTCAAAGGTATCGAAAAATCGGCAGTTCATAGATCCTGTTATTAAAGCACAAGTTCGGTGGGTTTTATTTTTTTTGACACCCTAAGTTCAATTCGTTTCAAAGTAGTCATGATTTAAGCGGTAACTTCATAATTTTGGAGGGTTCCAATGTGGATTCGTTAAAGCTCGCAGTCAGTTTTACTTACTTCTGTGGAATTCTCAGGAGTTTAAGAAAATACAAGGTGCGTTTGAATGGATCGTGGAAAGTCGTTTTTGTGGTTTTTGCGATATTGGTCCTCTCATTTTCCGGTTGTGGCAAGAACACTGATCCTGCGTCTAATGGAAAAATAAAGGCCCATGACCCTCATTTCAGTTCGGCGGGTCTCTTTGAAAGTTATCCGGATCAATGGGCACTACACCGAATAGGAATCAACTCCAGGGATCATCTCCAGGCGGCGACATTGCCGGATGGAACTGACTCAGTGATCGTTGCCTTTGTAGATAGTGGACTGGATTACAAGCATCCGGACTATAGTCCTTCCGCTTTATGGAGAAACCCAAATGAGGAACTCAATGGGAAGGACGACGATGGCAATGGATATGTGGATGATCTGATTGGTTGGAACTTTGTCGAACATGATAATAATCCGTGGGATGACTTTGGTCACGGGACCATGATGGCAGGAATTATTGGTGCTGAGGTGGAAAATGGATTGGGGATTGCCGGGATGGTGCCCGGAATTAAAATCATGCCGTTGAAAGTATTCAATTTCTTCGGCAAAGCCAGGAGCCACAAAATTGCGGAGGCTATTGTTTATGCGGTTCAAAACGGAGCGACTGTTATCTGCCTGGGGGATGTGGCGCATTTGACCGAGGCGGAGAAGATGGCTATTTCCCATGCAGAACAGGCAGGAGTCGTTATTGTCGCCACGAATCCGGGAAACCTGACTGAACTGGGTTTCAGTAACCTGATTACGGTTGGCGCCTCCGATTCTCAGGACCGCCCTGTAGCTGATGTGGGGGCAAGCATTCCCGATATTCTTGCACCGGGCGCAGATGTCTTGTCGTTACGGGCAAGAAGAACAGATTTCGTTCTAGTTTCAGGAGAAAAGGACTATGTACCCGGCCAAAATTTTGTCGGGCCTGAAAACATGTTTTACCACGCCGATCGCTCATCTTTTTCAGCCGCATTTGTGGCAGGGGCCGTTGCCATGCTGCAGGTTAAGTCTCCCGACTTTTCACCGAGGCAAATCAAAGAAGTTCTCCGATACGCTGCACGCCCCATCGGATCATCTACTGAACTAGGCGTTTTGGATGCAATGGCTGCGCTTCATGTTAAACCAGGGTACTGGATAGATGCCCGCATTGAGGTCACGGAGAATGAAGGGAAACTGGTGGTTCAAGGACTTTTTCATTCTGATCAGGTACAAGAATCCTGGCTGGAATTCGGTGAGGGTACAGAACCCAAGGAATGGAAACCTCTCTCTTTGCAATCAAGCGAGACCTCCCGGCTTGTTTCTATTCTTGGTCGAGACGATATTCCAGAATCGTGGTCAGAGACCAGCTTCCGTCTTGTAGTTGTTCACGGGAGCGGGATGAACAAAACAGTGCGTGAGGTCTGGCCGACACGGGACTTCGGGAAGGAGAACCAACAATGAACAATCGCATCATAGCGATCGCATTTGTTCTATGGCTCACTGCCTCGTCAGCCTGGTCTCAAGACTCGGACTTCATCCGGGCACTAAATTCATCCCACGTGATTCTTCATCTTGAGGATCGTCATAGAGAGGCGTTAGCTCAGCTTGAACTGACAGGCACCCAGCCAGATAGCCCAACTCCCGCCGCAGATCAAAGTCTCTCTCCTCTTGAACGGGCCCAAACCGGTGTGCATTGGGAAGCCAATGCAAGAAAGGCACTGCTGAAGGCTTTGGAGCAGCACTCCGTCAACTTGCAAACACTTGAAGTCTCAATGGCCGAACGGCGTGCTGTCATTGTTTCAGCACTTAACCACTTGATGACCTTGGCACAAGGTGCAGAGGGCTCGATCGAACATGTAAAATTTGAAACCATCTTAAGAGGGCTTGAAGACTTGCAGAACCCATTCTGGATTGAGCGTGGGGAGCACGCAATCAAGCTCGTAAAGGGACTCCGGGAACAAGTTCCCGCTGAGCTTCTCATGGATTATTTCGAGTCCAATGATTTTCCTCTGATTCAGGAAATTGCAGGCAGATTCCTTTCTGGAGATTTAGACAGAAATGGAAAGGACTTGAATGTCATGCTTAACGAGTTGGCAGCCTTGTTACCTTCAGTTGATCTGGTCCGCTTGATCCTCGATCAAAACTATCTGATTGCAGAACTGAATCGAATCGGTTCCGAGCAGGTTGCGGATCGATTGATGATTGAAATGCATTTGATTGAGTTGACTCGAAATCAATTACCAGAGCTTCTAAGAGAAAAGCCGAAGCAACAAGACGAGGTCTTTTATAAATTGCTCAAGTACGCTCGAATGGGTGCGTTTGATTGTCGAATCGTAAAGGCACAAGAGAACCTGCAATGGCTTGCTGCATGGACAGGACAAAATATTGAAGAGACCCTTGCGCCACACGTCGGTGATTTATTCAGTGAAATCGAAATAGGTGGTGCCGATAGTGCCGAAATTCTTCGCGTCCAAAGGAAGTTGAGGATCAAACCACTCAAACACATTACGGTTCGCACCACAGCAAGTGACCTGAGCTTTCTGCAACCAACCCTGGCTCGCTTTGGGAGTCAGGTTGTGGATCAATGG
>JANQLH010000249.1 GCA_028280735.1 SAR324 cluster bacterium
GCTCGGTTAAAGGGGCTTTTCAACTAAAACAGCGAAATAACGGATATCATGAATAAAATCAATAAGAAAACAGAGGGGGAAATCAGTCATCTTCACCAGCATCTTACCCGGCAAAATGTTGAGTATACAATCCTGTCTCACGAAAATCACATTTTTTCAGCAGAAGACGGTGAAAGAAACGGCATGGGGAGTCTGAAAGAAATGGCTCCCACCTTTTTGTTAAAAACGGAAAATGGCTATTTATTTGCCATCATCAGTGGTGTTTCTAAGCTTTCTTATAAAAAAATAAAGAAAAAGCTCGGTTTAAAGAACATTAGTCTTGCCAAGCCGGAAGAAGTACTTGAACAAACGGGGGAACAGGTGGGAACGGTATCCCTGATAAATCAAAAATACCCTGTCATCTTAAGTGACAAACTACTTGAAGTGGAACATGTTTTCGGCGGGTGTGGTGTCCCGAACCATACTCTGAAAATTGAAGTCAACGCTTTGATATCGCTGCTTAAACCTGAAGTTTTCGATTTTACGGAACTGAAAACTCGAAACTGAAAGTTAACTAAAATGAAAGAGCATATTCTTATGGGAAAAAAGTATCTGGTTATCATCGATCCTACTTCTTATGGTGTTGATTTGATCAAGGCGTGTAACAAACTTGGTATTGAGGTGTTTGGTGTGTTTTGTTATATCGATTCCCTCAATGAGGTCAAGCACCTTGCTCCTAATCTTGTTTATGCAAAGCAAGCGGATGTCAGTCAATGGTTGGAATTTCTTCCGCCTGTCGAAGACATAGTGGGAGTGACAGCCGGGTGTGAACTGGCTATGGAAAAGGCCGCTACATTGGCTAATATTGTCCAAAAAGGTCGATACAACAGTGTCGACACTGTTCTTGCGTGCCGAAACAAAGGTCTTATGCGACAGAGATTGCAGGAAAACAAACTATCGGTACCCAAATTTCGTATTGTCAATGACAAAAGCAAGATTGAAGAGGCTGTTGCAGAAATCGGTTTTCCTTTAATTATAAAACCGATTGATCAAGGCGGCAGTATACATGTCAGGCTTGTAAATAATTCATCCGAATTGGAAGAGTCTATCGATTTAATAGAAAGGAGAGGATTCCTGGATTATTTCCCAGGTAAATCCAAGATGCAATATCCAAATTCAGGGGCTTTTATCATTGAAGAGGTTATGACCGGTCCTGAATTTAGTGTCGATTCATTTACCGTAAACGGTGAAACCGTCTTTAGCTGTGTCACCGAAAAAGTTACAACCGGTGCCCCTCTGTTTATAGAAACAGCTCACTATACACCAACATTGAATTATACAAGTATAGAAAATGAACTCATCGGATTTGTTAATAATGTAATATCTGCACTTGGGGTTCAACAAGGGGCAACTCACTGTGAAGTGATGTATACCGATGAAGGCCCGAAAGTTGTTGAGATTGCAGCTCGCAATGCGGGTGACAATATTACCAAATTAATAAACAACGCATTTGGAGTTAATCTTTTTGAAGCCACAGTCCTCAATGCCATTGGTCATGATCCCGATTTAAAAATAAAAAAGCGGAATGCATCAGCTATAAAGTTTCTATCGATGCAGAAGGAAGGGATCGTGGAAAGCTTGGAACTCGACAAAAGAGAGTTATCACAAAGTGCACACGTATCGGAATTCTGTTTGAATGTGGAAAAAGGGCAAAAAGTGAGACCATTAAAAACGATTTTTGACAGGTTAGGCTACATAATCTGCACCGGACGAACTCCTTCAGAAGCTACGGAAAACCTGGAGGACGCCTTTAGTGGCATTAATATAGCTATTTGCTGATTCTAGATCAGCCGCTCGTTCCAATTTTCTGAATGTTGTAAGAATACCGAAAGACTTATTATGAAAAACAAACTGAAGCTCCTAAAAAGTAAAAGCTTTCTCTGTTATCTCTTGGCTGACCTTTTCAATGGATTTGGCAGTAGTATAATCTTTGTCGGTATGAATTGGTTTATCCTGGATAAAACAGGGATGAACAGGAATGTTGGACTTATCATGACGTTCTTTATCGTCAGCGGGCTTTGTACCTCTCCTTTTGCAGGTACAATCGTAGACCGGTTTAATCGAAAAAAGATTGTTATATGGATCAATTCAATACGTATCCTGATTGCAGTTTTATTTATTGTTTTATACACCAATCAAATGATAGACCACACTTTCATCTATATCTTATCAGTTGTCGGTGGTATTGGATGGGCTGTTTATATGCCGGCAACCCGGGGATTGATACAAGAATTATTTGAAGAAGAGGGTTTCATTCAGGGCAATTCACTTTTGGAGATAAGCCTTCAGATCGGAACTTTTGTAGCAGCAGGGATATCAGGCTTTGTTTATGAGTACTTTGGAATGAGTTTTTTGCTGATGATTCATGTGGCGGTACTCTTTATCAGCACTTGTCTTTTCTTAGCTCTTCGATACGAAAAACAGATTTCAGCATCACGTGGAGAATCATTCTGGGTTCAACTTCATGAAGGTATGATTTTTAGCAAAAACAGAAAAACCATCCTACTTGGACTGGCCCTGTTTATTCCATTTGTTGTAACAATTTCATCCAATGCTGTTCTGCCGGGATACGTTCATGACCACTTGAAAGAATCATCCGCAGTTTTCGGTCTTGCCGACATGTTTTACGGGATTGGAGCTTTTTTAGCAGGAATAGCGGTTTTGGGTATGTTGGAGCATTTTACCAAACAACGACTGATCACGTTTTTTTTCCTACTGTCTGTGTTTTCTTTATTCGCCCTTTCTCTAAACAAGTTTGTGATTGGATTGTTTATCGGATACACAATCTTCGGATTAAGCAATTCATCGTTAAGAATTCTAATGAATACAATTGCGATGGAAGTCATCGACAAAAGGATTTTTGGGCGGGTCATGGCAACATGGATGGCGATTTCTTCATTGTTACAGATAATACTGGTCTACTCATTAGGTATTTTGGTTGATATATACCCCGAAAACATCGGTTTCATTATTCTCTCAGTCTGCATGGCATGCGGAATGATATGCATCTTTAGATATAAAATAATGCAATCCGAAACCACACAATTAACTGTGAAGAATTAAAACTCCGAATAAAGATTTCCAAACTTCTGAGCCTAGCGTAAAGCATAGCCTTTCAAAGGTACGCGAAGCTCCAAAAATTATGCGGAAACCGCTATGTTCGCGATCCGTATCGCCAAGGCTGTCACGAGAAAGTTTTAATCGCTCAATTTGCGGACGCTTGTCACGGGAATCATGATTCGATATATCTCTTTACGGAAGGTCCGGGCATTATATCGGGAGCGATTGGGTATAGAATCATACTGCCCTATATCGAACCGGAATCGCTGGATCGAATCGGTGAACCGGGTGGCAAGGCGGACAGTCTACACTTTATCGGTCAATTGTCGGAAAAAATAAAGTATTCTCGCAAATGAATTGAATGCCTTTTTCGAAGATCAGGCCGTGCCCCTGCACATGACCTGCCAAGGCTCTCTTTTTACTTCATTTACAATAACAAAAAACCATAAACCCCGGACTGTTTGAACTGGAGTTATTTTATCGGCTTCTATTGGATAAAGGTGTTTATGTTTTGGAAAAACGAATATTGAGCCTTTCCGAGGATCATTCGGAAAAGGATATCGAATTTATTCTCCGGATGATTAAAAAATACAATCCTGGAACTCAGGGAAAATAGAATACCCATGCAAGTGATTAATTAACAACAGTGTGAAAGGGTCGTGGGATGGGAACAGATTTAAAAAAAAGGCGATGACAATGATTGAGGAAAAAACAGTCGGGATGCGTTTATATTGCCTGCCTTACGCTGGCGGCCTGGCAAATGTTTATTTGCAATGGCAGCAATACCTGGATCCTAACATAGAGCTATATCCCATTGAACTGGCAGGCCGGGGCAAAAGGTGGAAAGAACCGACGTATAACAGCTTGCTCGATGCAGCGGATGATGTTTTTACGGTAATCTGCAATTCGATCGAAGATAAGCCATATGCCGTTTGGGGCCACAGTATGGGGACTTTAATCGCATATGAATTAAGTCATGTCATCAAGCGATCGTGCGAACGAGATCCTGAGCATCTTCTGCTTTCCGGCTGCAGTCCTCCGCATATCGGTAACACTTCAAAAAAATTGCATCAATTGGGTGATGAGGATTTTCTGAGAGAGGTGCTGGCCCTGGGTGGAACAACACCTGGTATTTTTGAGAATAAAGGCCTGACGGAAATAATCATTCCCATTTTGAAATCCGATTATAAAAACATTGAATCCTATGAATATAAGCCTGCTGAAGACAATCTCAATTGTGATATTTCAATATTTTTCGGGCTCGAGGATATGCTGGTGAAACCCGTAAATGCGACTGCCTGGGCGCAATATACAAACGGTACCTGCAATTTGCATGGTTTTGCCGGGGGACATTTTTTTATCCATGAGGAGATGGAGGATGTTGTTGCTATAATAAATTCCATTTTAACTCAAAAGCTGGTCAAGGAACATTAACAACCAAACACACAGCAAAATGGGAGAAATAATATGAAACCAATGCAGCACAAAGAGTACGCTCACGATGAACGTAAACATTCCGAGGAGGATATGAAAAGGAACTCGGAAGCCTATTGGCTGGACAAATTATCCGGTGACCTATCGGTCCTGCAACTCCCAACCGATTTTTACCGTCCCGCCCATCAAGGTTTCGATGAAGGATCAGCGGAATTAACGATAAATGAGGAAAAAACAAATTCACTGAAGCAGTTGGCCCGGAACTTGTCTGTAGTTCCGTACATGTTTCTTATCGCTATTTTTAATGTGTTACTCTATAAGCTAAGCCGGCAGGAGGATATCCTTATCGGGACAAGCGTCACTATGAAAAATGCCGGAGATTCCGGGCAGACGACCGGAGAATTGACCGATATGGCGGTCCTGCGAAGCAAACCTAAAGGAAATAAAAAATTAGAGGATTTTTTAATAGAAGTTAAGGATTCCCTATTGGAGATATATCGTCATCGTTATCCGTTCGAAGACCTATCTCGGAAACTTGACATGCAAAATACCGACAATCGCAATCCATTGGTCAATACGATGTTCACCTATGAGTCGAATCTATATCCGTGCGTCGACAAAGAAGGCAATTATGATTCGGGAGTGGCGATCTCCCGAGGTGAATCCGGGAACCCTACCGTCGACCTATTCTTTAAATGCTTTGAAAAAAAGGAAACGATCGACCTGTCCATCTCCTATAATACCGGGTTATTTGCGGAAGGAACGATAATGAAATGGGGTTCGTATTTCATGAACATCCTGGAGGAACTACTCGCCGACTCGAAAAAATCCCTTTCTGAAATCGAAATGCTTTCGGAAAAAGACAGAAACCGGATTTTAGTGGAATTTAATGATACCTTCAAAGATGCGCCCCTTGAAAAAACAATCCATCGACTGTTTGAGGATCAGGCTGAGAAAGTGCCTGAAAACACAGCTATAATGGCTGAAGAAGTCATGATACCGGGAGCCCGGAAGGCGTCGATTTTTTCAATTCAACTGAATCCGCTTTCCGTTGGGGAGCTTAACAGGAGGGCGAATCAATTGGCTCATTATATAAAAAATAAAAGAGGAGGCGGGAACAGGTATATCGGTATCTGCCTGGAACCGTCGGTTGAAATGGTAGTTGCCGTACTGGCTGTCTGGAAAACCGGATG
>JANQLH010000286.1 GCA_028280735.1 SAR324 cluster bacterium
TCCATAATCACCAAAATTCTTATTATGACACAGTCTGTGCACTTAGAATGACAAAAGAAGGGATGTTTAAGTGGGAACTTAGTTTTAAAAATTAGAAACGAATGGTTAAGGATATGAAAACAATATCGGGGAAACAGGTTTTGGGGAAGCCTGAGATAACTTCCCCAAGGAGAATAACCAAAAGGTTTAGAGGATTTTTATCTTACTATGGACTAGCGGCCCAGGTATTTTCTGTTTTTATCCGCCCAAAAGGTTTTCACCGCCTTTTCGTCCATGGTATTTCCATAACCGAATGCGATATCCATTTCCCGCATGATGTCATGGGCCGGACCAGGCATGGCTGCTCCAATTTTATCAACCAGCCGGTGATGCCAGAAATCCGGTTTGTTGTAAGGGCAAGAAGTTATACAGCTGGCACAGGAGTTATTGCTCTGGCACCAGTATTCAAAACATTTTTTAGCATTAACATACCACTTTTTCGGACCCGGATTATTATACCACCTCTCCCCATCTTCCGGGGGGGTCATACTCGGTTCGTCATCTAAAGGAATCGCGTTACCCGGACATTGATCCGCACATCGTTTGCAGTTTTTACAGAATTCAAGTACGCCGAATGTTATGGGTTTGTCATACTCCGCAAAATCAAAATCTGTGTACACTTTGGCCAATCGAATACGAGGGCCATACTTGAAATTGATCAACATACCATTTCTTCCGGCTTCGCCTAATCCGGCCTGCATTCCATATGGAACGCTTAATCCGAGATCATTACCGGCAGCTACCGCTTTGTATCCCAGGCTTTTTAAAAAGACCGATAACTGATAAGCCGTAATTGACATGCGGGAATAACCTTCTCCAATGGCACCTTCCAGGGTATATGACGGAGCTGTTGCCATGGATTCATAGTCCATTTCAAACCCCAATACCACCACTGTTTTCGGTTCAAAGGGGAAGCCCTCCCAACCTATCTCCTGCCGCGCAGGTGCAATAAAATGCTTTTCATAATCCCACATTTTGTTGTGGTAGGTAATTCCAATCAACTCAGCCCCGAATAGTCTGGCGGCTCGTTTAATCGCTGCGGATGCTTCTTCCCTGGTTTCAAACTGATGCTTCGTGTCATAGACATAATCGAGATCCAGAAAGGAACTGCGTTCTTCTTTGCTTTTTTGCTGCCAACCGTACCACCCCTGGTTTGGCATTCCAAATTTGGAACCGGGTGTAGCTACGTGCTCAATAGCCCATGCCCCGTGATGCAGCGCCCAATCCAAACGGGTAAAGCCGGGTTTGGAGTCGTCCACTTCATATCTTTCAAACGTTCTTCCCAGAGGACCCAAGGTGGGGTGCAACCCGCTGACAGCCTGACTGAAAACAGTATTTTTTTGCACAAACTGCTTGTAGTCAGGTTTAATCTCAACAGGAAAATCCTCTAATTCCCTAATCAATGCATTTTTGACCGATGCTTCAGCCTTTTTTGCCAGGGCTTTTTCCGGCATCTGGGAAATGGCAGTAGCCCCCAGTGCAGCAGCTGCCCCGCTCATTTTGAGGAATTTCCGGCGATCCACTTTTGATTGGTTGCTTTCCTGCTCAACTGTTTTTTCTTTGGTTTTTTCCATTTTTCACTCCGATCTACTTATCTCATCTGTTAACGTATTCAATGACCCACTCTTATTGAGCAGACTTCCTCAAAATTCTTTGTGTCACTCCAAAAATCACCAGTACAGGCGCTCCAAAAAAGAGTATACCCATATTTCCAGCCTGCACCTCACCTTCCAAAAAGCTACTGACAGACCAGGCAACAGTGAACACTGCCAAAAAAGCCCCTGTGCATGCCAAAACCCAGGTGTACCAGACAAATGTGTACTTCTGATTTAACTTATATAGTCCCAGACCCAGAAGTGTTGACATAGCCCCCAAAAAGAAGAACAACACTTCGATACCTGTAAATATTCCCATTTTAAAATTCCTTTAAAGAATTAGCTGATATTGATGAAATAAATGCGAAAAAATTATTAAATTGTCTAACTGATTACAACAACACGAAAAAAATAAAGGCTGACAAGAAAGAGCCCTGCAGCAATGATAGCTGCGACCACAATATCATTTAAAGTTCCTTTTTTCATAGTTTTAAACCCCAATAAATTTTAGAAGAAGTTAGAAATATTGTGACTTACCAGTTGCCTTCAATTGCCAATTAAACGTTGACATTTGCAGGCATCCGTTTTCGATTAACCAACTTGATGGCACCTTGTTTAACCCGTGCCAGTTTCTTGAGCACCAGGCCAACCGGACAGAAAAATCTGCACCAGAACCTGGGAATGATAAAGGAACCAATAATCGCAACGCTCACCAGGTACCATTGAATGTCCAAACCTTTAAAGGAAAACAACACGCCGAATGGTTCAAACGTTCCCAAACCTGGATTACTGGTGATAAACATTATCATGAACGATAACCAGAACAGGCCAAAGACAATGGTAGATGCCAGGCGATTAATTCGAGGATTCACCTTGGTCTTAAAGCCACCGATCAGGGATATATATTCCTGAAAACCACCAAAAGGACACGCCCAACTGCAGTAAACGTTTTTACCCAAAACCAGTGTCATCAAAATAACACCTATCAGCAGCAACCACCAGAATACATGCCCTGAGAGAGTCGGCACATAGCCCATTAACAGTGAAGCGAAAGATGAAACCGATATGGGCATACTCAGGTAAAAACCCAGAAAAACGATACTGAATCCCAGCGTGACATAGCGCAGTCTGCGGTGTTTTTTGATCGAGCCAAAAATGATAATGGCAAAAAACACCAACAAAATAAATTCATTGGCCCCAACCTTCCATTCTACCGGTTGATCATCAATTTTATAGTCGAAATG
>JANQLH010000299.1 GCA_028280735.1 SAR324 cluster bacterium
ACCATAAGGAAGGCTGCGGCCCCCATTACAGGAGGTGTTAACTGTCCGTTTGTCGAGGCTGCCACTTCGACCGCCCCTGCTTTTTCAGCCGGGAAGCCAACTTTTTTCATCAATGGAATAGTAAAGGTTCCTGTAGTGACAACGTTCGCAATAGAAGATCCGGATACAAGCCCTGTCATACCTGATGATACAACAGCAGCCTTGGCCGGTCCGCCTCTCATGTGTCCCAAACCGGCAAAAGCCGTACGGATAAAATAATTACCGGCACCGGCGGATTCCAGCAAAGAACCAAATAATACAAACATGAAAACCATGCCGGTGGATACACCCAAGGCAACGCCATACACACCTTCTGTTGTCAGCCAGTAATGTGACATTCCTTTTACAAGACTGGCGCCTTTATGGGCAATGACTTCCGGCATATATGGTCCTGCAAATGTATAAGTAATAAAGACAGTGGCCACCACCATCAATGGGGGACCCAATGCCCTTCTGGTTGCTTCAAGTAATAAAACAAGCCCGGTGACCGCCACAACAAGATCCAGTGTTGTCGGATCTCCCGGACGTTCGGACAGGCCGGCATAAAACAAAAATAGATATCCTGCACAAAATGCAGCGACACCTGCCACAATCCAGTCTTGAATGGGAATATAGTCTCTGGGCGAAGATTTAAATGTGGGATAAGCCGTATAGGCTAAAAACATGGCAAAAGCAAGATGAATGGCTCGTGCTTCCGTGGAATTAAAAACCATGATATTAAAAATAAATGGCAGCGGGGATGCATACCATAATTGAAAAATTGTCCAGGCTAATGGGACAAAAAACAGAACTTTCTTTGGAATCGTGCCGACGGGGTTTCTCGCTCCGGTATCCGCCTCGGCAATCATCTCTTGCAGTGCGTCCTGATCCACTGCAGGTTCATTTGCTTCGGTCATTATGACGATTCCTCCGTGAAAGGATTAGCTTACAAAAAAACAGATAAAGTGTGCAGTCCTACGGGCTGCACACTTTATCGAACCAATCAGGTTAAACAGGGATTATAACAGACCTGCTTCTTTGTAGTATTTTTTAGCACCATCATGGAGGGGTGCAGAAAGTCCGTCTTTAACCATTTCTTCTTTTTTCAGGTTAGCAAAAGCCGGATGCAGTTTTTTGAACTGATCAAAATTTTCAAAAACAGCTTTAACGACTTCGTAGATTACTCTTTCAGGCGTATTGGTAGAAGAAACAAATGTAGCACCAACGCCAAAAGTCATGGTGTCTGCGTCAGTTCCTCTGTACATACCAGCCGGGATCATAGCAGTTCTGTAATAATCATTGTCGGAAACCAGTTTTTCAATGGTCGGCCCAACAACACTTACCATTACAGAATCACAAGAAGTAGCAGCTTCTTTGATGGATCCATTAGGATGACCAACAGTGTAGATCATGGCGTCGATTTTGTTATCACAAAGTGCTTTTGACTGCTCAGCCGCTTTAAGCTCGGAAGCCAGTTTGAAATCAGCTTTAGTCCATCCCAATGCTTTCATAACAACTTCCATGGTACCACGCTGACCGGAACCGGGGTTACCGATATTAACTCTTTTGCCTTTGAGATCCATGAAGGTTTTGATACCGGAATCTTTTCTGGCAACAACTGTAAACGGCTCCGGATGAACACTGAAAACCGCTCTAAGTTCTTTGTTGGCGCCTTTATCAGCAAATTTGCTGGTGCCGTTGTATGCGTGATACTGCCAGTCAGACTGAGCAACACCCATGTCAAGTTCGCCGGCTGCGATGGCATTCAGATTATATACGGAACCACCAGTACTTTCTACAGATGCCCGGATATTATGGACTTTTCTGCCTTTGTTAACCAGACGAGCAATTGCTCCACCAGTCGGATAGTAAACACCTGTTACACCACCGGTACCGATAGTGACAAAAGTCTGATCCGCTGCCTGTACAGGGGCTGTACCCATAAACAGAACCAATCCGAAAAGTGCTGCAATACTCATAACCATTAATTTTTTCATTTGAACCTCCCAAACTGAGTTAATAAATTAAATATTTTTACGTTTTTACAAAAGCATGAAGGTTCACGCTTTTGTAGTTACACTTACCTCCTTAAACAAATTTTTGATGATCACTCTATATAGAGCAATCTTTATGCCACACCCTATTAATAAGCGTTTCAACCGTTTCGAACCATTTGGAAGCACCCTTGAGTTGACTAAATGCTCAACATTTTCTGTTTCATTTGGGAATGACTTTTTAAAAGCCTATGAATAAAGGTCTTTAAAGAATACTTGATGAAATGATCAAGTTTGAGGATTTCATCAACACCCAACAGCTGAAATTGTAAACTTGAATTTAAAAAACATGCCGGGAAATTGAACCTTGTCACACTAAACTTGAACAGGTGGATCAAACCGGAAGATAATTGCGTCCAACTCAAATTTAATTAAATTTTCACCAATGATATGGCAATGATTTTGCATTGTATCCCGTAACGGAAAGCCAATGGCCAGGGAGCTGTTTACGCGACTGTCTGACCCTAACCTTAATAATGAGGCAGGATTGAAAAATGTCTTGTAACCATTTTTCCAATTTCCAGCTAAAAGAAGATACCACATATTTCTTTTACATTGGGGAATTGAAGAATTACGGGCTTAACGTTTTCCTCAGAGAAGCCCTGACCCGCATTTACAACAAACCCTATGACTTTATCGCCATTGTTCCTGATATTCTGGAACAATACAATTACAAAAACATTATTGCCATCAACCCGGATCTGGATACGTGCAGGGAGCGTTATAATACCAATGTCAGCTGCCGGGTGACTGCCAGGGAATTTGTCCAGACCGTTTCCCAGGACGATGAAATAAAAAGTCTTGTCACTGAAATTTCTCAAAAGCAGAACGGCGTATTCCTTTATATGTATGAAAGTCTGGAGGAAATGACGCTTGATGAGATCGAAGGTGTCTCCATCCTGGGGCCTGATAAAGAGATTGCCAGGATGATGAACAATAAATCCTTTCAGATGCAATCTTTGAAAGACACTGTTCCGGTGGTTGAGTTCCGCAATTGTGACGGCTATGATTCACTCTTGGCCACCTGTGAGAATCTTTTTCTGACCTGGACGGACGGTATTTTTGTAACAGAGGAATACTCAGCAGCCGGAATCAATTCCATTGTAGCCCATTCAATTGAAGATATTAAAGATAAATTCAAAAACCAGGATGTTCCCTTTCTGGTCACCCGATATGTTCCCCATACCCATGACCCGACTGTTTTAGGCGTTGTAGCCAACTCGGAAGCAGTTTACATTGCAGGCATGGCCGATCAGTGCATTCAGAATGGTAACCGATTTACAGGCTCCACATTCCCCAGTGTACTTTCGCCAGATCTTGAACAGCAACTGACCGAATACACTCGTAAAGTAGGCGCATGGTTAGCCGGCCAGGGTTATAAAGGCATTTTCGGATGTGATTACATTGTCACTGAATCCAATGAAATCCGTTTTTTGGAAATCAATGCCAGAAAACAGGGAACCACTCTTGAATTCTGCTGTACGCTTGAGCAGAACCTGCCGGAGGGTTCTCCAATGCTCCCTGAATTAGAGTATTATGCGGTCCACCACAGTAAATTTCCGGAAAGCACCGTTGAGCCGAAATCCAACCCCAGCAACATTCATTGGGGTACCTATAATTATAAAATCCATGAACCGGTCGTAACCTCGGGATACATTCCCCATGCAGTCTGGGAACGGGAATCCTTTGCAAAAATCGCAAGTAATGATCTGTTAAAAGATTATCTGATTCTGGAACACACAGGATCTGATCTTTTTGTGACCGAGGGTTCCTTTATCGCCAGGGTTGTAGCGTTAGGCCACGATCACGAGAGCGTAAACCAGGGCATCCAGCAAGGTAAAAAAACCATAGAACTGACCTTTAAAAGAAAATCTCAATAACGGAGAATACAAATGACTGACCAACCATCCAACGACGAAAGTCTTGATTCATTTACCACTGAACTTTTTGATGAACTGTTCTCAACCGGTTCGAAAATCCCGTCCCAGGCGCAAAAAGATGAAATCCAAGGACTTTTCACGGCCGCGAAAAACAATGAACTCACCGGCCCCATCATTAACTTGTTCAAAATGCTGAAAAAAAACAAAACACGGCACGATATTTCTCCTGAAAAATTTGACCTTTCTAAAAATGAACTTGCACAGCTGGCACTAAAACATGAGTCGATTGACGAACATTCTGTATCCATCGGCGGGAGAGTGAACCGTGCCCTTCCCATAGTGGACGATGCCATTGACCGTGTTGATCAATACCTTGAAGAGAAACAACAGGTTGCACCCAGCGGCATAGAGCTGTGGGATTCCATTCAGGAAAGCAAAGAACGTATTCAGAGTCAATTGAATATGTCAGAGGATGACTGGAATTCCTATTCCGGTCAGATTAAAAATTGTATTGATACGGTTGAAGACCTGGCCAAAATCATTGATCTGCCGGAAAAAGTCATCAAAGACGTCACCCATGTTACCCAGACTTACAGAATGCGTCTGACCCCCTATTATGCCAGTTTAATTCAGGCGGGTGCATCCAATGATCCTGTATTGCTTCAGGCGGTTCCTACAGGTGAAATGATCGATAATGTGGGAGAAGAAATCCCCCCTGTGGCTGCAGACCATTCCCCTGCCCGTCTGATCGATCAGTTTTATCCCAGGGTGGTCACGATAAAAGCAACGAATATGTGTGCCATGTATTGCACCCATTGCCTGCGACTGGCTCATATTGGTAAAAAAGACCGAATTTATACGGATCAGGCCTATGAAGAAGCACTGGATTATATCCGTCAAAACGACCGGATCAGGGATGTTTTGGTGACAGGTGGAGATTCCTTCGTGCTTCCCAATAAAATTCTTAAAAAAATCCTTACAGCACTGGATGAGATTGATCATGTCAAAATGAAGCGAATGGGAACCCGCATTCCGGTCACCGCCCCCCAAAGGGTAGATAATGAATTGCTCGATATTCTGGCTGAAAGTAATGACAAAAAACCAGTCCGGGTCGTAACCCAGATCAATACAGCCCAGGAGATCACACCCGTGTCCGGCAATGCGTTTAAGCAGATCTCCAAACAGGTTTTCGCGGTCCTTAACCAGGCTGTTTTACTCAAAGGGATCAATGATACCCGTGTTAAAATGTGGAAACTTTGTGAAACCATTCAAGAAAGTTATGTAAGACCCTATTATATCTTTAATTGTTCCTACCGTAACCCGCAGTTCACGCACTTCAGGGTACCGGTTGAAGTCGGCCGTGATATCGTTGAAAGCATGTACGGTAATATATCAGGAGATGCCGTACCCAGATATATCGCCACTGCCGGTGGTAAAATTCCATTGCACAAAAGCAATGTTGTTGAATCTCAGGACGGAAATGTTGTCTTGAAAAAACCCTGGAATGGAGAAGTTGTCAATTATCCGGATGCGGATAAGTCCATATATGAGAGTGAAAACTTCTCATTTTCAAGATAATTGTGGTATAAGGGGAATTCATGGAAATTCACAACTCAATACAAACCTATGTGAACGAACATCAGACACAGATTGTTGAACTGTTAGAAAAAATGGTCTGTATCCAGAGCGGAACATCCAACAAACAGGGTGTCGATAAAGTTGCCGACCTGATTTTCAGCGTGATGAACGACATGGGATTTGTCTGCAACCGAATTCCCCAAACCCAAACAGGAGACCATATTGTTGCCCGCTCAACCGATTTTAATCCAGACCAGAAACAGATTTTAATGATCGGGCACATGGATACGGTTTTTCCCAAAGATACATCCTTTAACTATTTTAAGCAGGAC
>JANQLH010000098.1 GCA_028280735.1 SAR324 cluster bacterium
ATGGTTGTCACGAACTCTGAATACCTTACACAATAAATGCCAGTTCTGTGATTTGCCTGCCCTAACTTACAAAGAGCTTCTCAGCATATCAAGACGAAACTGCCGGGACTTGGATGCGTTCGACATTCTTTTAAAGGGATTACGACTTAAAGGCAACAAACTGCAAAGTATGTTACAAATATTGGATGAACTGGCAAAAGGTTATCAATTGCCCCCTGATGAACTAATTAAAAAAGCTGAAACCAGGCAAATCATCGAAGAAACACCAATTCATTTGAAATATAAAACCTTGAAAACCTATCTTTCAATGCTTAGGTGGCCGGTGCTTGAGGAAACCAGAAAAAAATGGCAGCAATCCGTCAAGAAATTTGCTATTCCCCAAAAACTAGTTATCTCGGCTGATCCCGTGTTCGAATCGGACCAGCTTGAATTCTCTTTTAAGGCAGCAAATAAGATTGAGTTTAATGAAATCTTATCGATTTTGAATACCTATTCTTCTTCGAATGAGTTTGACCAGCTATTTGAGTTTGTCTAGCTATGGACAGATTTCCATTTACGAAAAAAAAACTGCACAAACAACCGCAAGCAAGACAGCACAAACTGGTCTCCCAATGGCTCAAGTCAGTTTACCTGAAACTGCAGGAAGAAGAGCCTTCAAGAAGTCAACTTGAGTCATTTAGGTCTGACTACGGTAGAGTTCTACAATGGTTGGGGGAATCTGGTTTTGACTGGGAAATCGAATATAATACGAAACAATGGATTGAACTGGTGGCGGATCAGTATCACTATCACAAAAAACTAAGCGGCATCGGTTTAGCCGAGCATAACCTGCTGCCCAGGATTCGGCAGGGAGATGATATTTCCAACCTGGAATGGCATCCCCCGGTTCCTTATAAAGTGGCGTTGGATAACATCAGGAGTGCGTTCAATGTTGGTTCAATTTTCAGAACGGTCGATGCGGCAGGTTGGGATTCGGTTATCGTAGGCGGAACAACTCCGGGATATGACAATCAACAGGTTGTTAAAACCGCCATGGGCTGCACGCAATGGATTCCGCAGGTTTCAACAAATCATCTTGCTGATACTCTTTTGGAAGAAAAACTATCGGGCTGCACGATCATTGGATTGGAGACGGCTGAAGGTTCCCGGAATCATTTGGAATTTAAGTGGCCCAAAAAAGGAATTGTCGTATTGGGAAACGAGGAATATGGTATTTCCCAACGCACGTTGCAAGTTTGTGATAAACTTGTACACCTTCCCATGCAGGGAAAGAAGAATTCAGTAAACGTGGCAAATGCATTTGCAATTGTCTCTTTTCACATCTCGTTTAACACCCATCAGGTCTAAACTTATCGTATGTTAACAGGACAACATAATCTGGCCAGATACAAAAACGGTATGGTTTTTCCTTATCATCTTGCTGAAAATCCAAAAAACCTTCGCTTAGCTTCTAATCTGATAGAGCTTTTTCAATCGTCGGCAAACAGAAAAAGATTTGAGTTGGATGAGGAAATCAAGGCATTTTATGTTGAAAAAATAAATCCGAAAATTGTTCAAGGAATGGCAAAACTACTGTTTGACCGGTGTGAATTTTCCGACTTTGGAGAGTCAGACCCCCAGGTCATCAGGCAAGAAGTTTTCACAGCTTCTGCTGGATATTGGACTGCCAACCCCCCTTTAAATATTGATCTGACCAATCACAAAAAATTAATACTTAAGGCGGCTGATATCTCTGCAAAGGCAGCTCAGCAGGAAACCGATTCTTGGCTGTTTGGAGACGTTACCAGCAATCGTATTTTAAAAAGTTTTAAATCCATAAGGGAAATAGACCTGATAGACAGGTTTAATATAGAACAAATTCAAGGTCTGCTGCTGCACACAGAGAAGTTGGAAGTAAAGCTGAGAGCAATGAAAGACAGTTCATTCAAGCAGCTAATGCAAATGCTGAAGTTTTTTCAACTAATGTTTCAGGTGACGGAAGCAGACGATCACTGGTTGTCAATAACAATTGACGGCCCCGGTTCCATACTCCAAAATGCACGATCTTATGGTCTGGAAATAGCGAATTTTTTTCCGGCTATTCTTTTACTATCCGTTCCCTGGACAATGACAGCGGTACTAAAAGTGCCGTCGCGCAAGAGACGATTTAAGATGGAATTAACTCATGAGAATGACCTGAATACCTTTTATCGATCAAAAGGAGTCTGGAATCATGAAAGGGCTCTTGGACTGATTCGACGCTTCAATGAAAAGTATCTGGATGAAATGGAGGCTTCAGCCGAAAACCATCTGATTGCGCTCAGTAATAATCGCTATTTGATTCCGGATATTATCATTACCGACAAGTCCACTAAAAAAAAGTACATGGTGGAGTGGGTTCACTACTTGAACGAATCCAAAATCAAACAGCTTGACAAGCTGAAAGAAGAGCTTCCGGAAAGCTATATTATTGCCTTAAAAGGCAAAAAGAAAAAACTGGAAAAACTGCAGGATAAACTGGGACCGCGTTTGCTGGTATTTTCCAAGGAGTTAACTGCCCCCGCTCTTTACAAATCGATTAAAAACCTATGAATTCAACTAACTACCAGCTTCATGCTTGGCAATTTCTCTTTCCAGGTAAGCCAAACGCAACCAGGACCGTAATAAGGGAGTCACAATAAAATAATTGATATCATCTTTGGATAGAAATCCCATTGCACCGGAACGGAAAGCCCTCTGTTTTTCCTCACTGGAGGCCGATAGAAAGGCAAAAAAGCAAAAAAGATTATTTCGTTTGGAAAACTCATTAAAGTGATGAAGCACTTCAAATCCGTCCTTAACCGGCATTCCAATATCACAGAGTATCAATTCAGGTTGAGCAATATCCAGCATTTGTATAGCTTCATCGCCGTCTGCCGCTTCTATAACCTGACAATCCAGATCGCCTCTTTCGTTTGCTTTCACAAAAAAGCGTTTTAACAACGCTCGTGTTTGCGCATTATCATCAGCAATCAAAACTGTGGGTTTTGCATCACCCTGCATGCCACTTGAATCATCTGTCATTCCTTCACTCCAAGTTCAATTTCCTATCTTATTGTTGTAGCTTAACATACTGACGCTTTGAAACTCAACTTACAATACTCGACCTCAATAAGTGTTCTGATTGATACAGATTTTTTTGTAATAGATTATACTTGAAAGCTCTTGTTTCGCAAAGAAAAATTTAACATTGTCATTTCTTACTGATTTGACTTGTTTGCAGTATTCAATTGTTCAAAACGCAACCAGATCTCCAAGCTGTTGAAAGATAAAAACTAGAATATTAAATCGGAATTTGATAAGCTGAAAGAAAAATCCATTTTTTATTTGGGTTTTTCTTGAGCTTATCCATCTCTACTGTTTACATTACCGGTATAATGACATAATTATCTGATGGAAGGAACAAGATAAGACTACTTGTAAATCAACAAACAATGCAGATATGGAAGCTAAGAAAGAAGGCATCCCCCTAAAACTTGATCCTAAAACTCAAGAACTATACGCCAGGCTTGAGGAAGAAAAGAAGAAAAACCGACAGTTCGATGAGCTGAAAAAGCAGAATGCCCGGCTGGTTGCCAGAATTAAGCAGCTTGAAAGCGGAAAACCGGACGATGATCCCAAGGCTGCTGAAAGCGCTGTCCAGCGGGAACAAAACAAACTGGCTCTGCAAGAACAGATTGAGGAACAAAAAATCAAAGACAGGATGCTCGAAAGCAAGCAACAAAGGATCGAACATCTGATAGGTTCCCTTGAAGAGCAGGATGACATCCATGAGCTGGATTCAAAAACCATTGATGAACTCAAAGCTACCCTGGACACCCTGGTTCAGAGCAGGAAAAAGCGTTCTGTGCTGATCAAAAAACTTAACGAGCAAAATGCAGAGTTATCTCAAAAGAATGAAAACCTGCTATTCACCAGGGATAAGCTGGCTCATGATTTAAGATCTCTCATGGCTTCCATTTTGAGTACCTTGTCACTTTTTGAATTAGGTGAACAGGAAGTTGTATCACAACTGATCCCGTCCCTTCAGGATAAATGCAAGGTATTTATGGATCTGGTTGTGACACTGAATGAAGATAAAATCGAAAAAGACTTTCTATATATTAATGAAATAGTTGAATTATTAAACCTTGGCCAGGAAGGAAATTCCGGTAAAGTTGATGTGGATGTCACAGGTATCGATATACCGATTTTTGGCGATAAGGCTGCCTTGTATGATGTCATACAAAACCTGGTTAACAACTCCGTTAAATATTCGGGAGTGGATATTTCACAATTGAAAATCGCCATTGAGGTTTCACAAAGCGACAATTCAACAGTCCTTTCCGTTTCCGATAACGGCTCCGGCATACCTTCCGGCAAACAGGAACAGATTTTTGAACTATATAACAGGGCTGGTATCGATGATGGCGGTGGCAGAGGTATAGGGCTATTTATGGTTCAAAAGCTCATTGAAGGTCATGAAGGTAGCATCGAGTACAATACCAATTATGCTGCCGGTGCCCAATTTGTCATCAATTTACCAAACGCGCCCCAAATATAAGCTCTCTATCGCCCTTAAAGAAAGGGCTTTCCGCAATACTGCAAAATCTTGTCGCTCTTGCCCCTTCTCTTACAAAACCTGTGTATGTTAGATTTGGAAAGAATCCGCCGTGTTGTCAGGATGACCGGATTCCCATGAAGAAGAGACCCTGCAGATAAACCTGCAATTCACTGATAGTTGGGCAGTTTTTGACATTTCAAATGAGGAACTATGACCAAGGAGATGGACACACAATTTGTTGGTGCAAAAAAATATATTTTGGACAGAGAACTAGCACAGATAGTCAATGTATCAATGACACTGGAAATGCCCCTGTTACTTAAAGGAGAACCCGGTACAGGGAAGACCATGCTGGCTCATGCCATTGCTGAAAGCCTGGGCATGGAATTGATCGTGCTAAATGTGAAATCAAGCATGAAGCTGATTGAAACCTTGTACCAATACGATACCTTGACCCGATTGAACGATAGTCGATTTGGCGACTCAAAGCGCGATGTTTCCAGTATTGAGGACTACATTAAAATGGGTAAAATCGGTCAAGCCTTCACCGCCGACAAGAAAGTGGTATTACTGATCGATGAAATCGATAAAGCCGATACCGATTTTCAGGATGATATGCTTGACGTGCTGGACCAAATGCAGTTTGATATCATCGAAATTGATAAAACCGTCACAGCCAGGAACCGGCCGATTTTCATCATTACTTCCAACGCCAAAAAAGACCTTTCAGATCCGTTTTTAGGCAGATGTAACTTCCATCACATCGCCTTTCCGGACCCTAAAATGATGAGAAAGATAATCGAAGTGCACTTTCCCGAAATCGATAATCAATTGGCGGAAAATGCTATCTCGATGTTTTACAAGTTGAGAGAATTGGATGGTATCGAGAAAAGACCTGCGACAAGGGAATTGATTAATTGGATTCGAGCATTGAATGCTGATCCCGATTTCAAATCCGGAAAAATCATCGAAAATGAAGTCCCGTTTTTGGGAGTGTTGTTTAAAAAGAGTGGTGATTTTGCACGAGCGGCAAATTACTCGAAACGACGAACTCGTTTTTAACAAGGACACTTATGTTCGTAAACTTTTTTTACACTCTGAAAGACGTAGGTATTGCGATCAGTCCTACATCTTTTCTGACGTTGCAAAGGGCCTTAAAGCTCGGTTTGATCAATACGCTGGACGATTTTTATACCTCAGCCCGTTCCATCCTGGTTAAAAGCGAACGTTTTTTCGATCTGTATGACCAGGTTTTTGCCCACCATTTCAAAGGTGTCGAACTCCCTGACTATGAAAGCCTGGAAATGGATGAAATAGCCAGGGGTTTGCTGGATGAATGGCTAAAAAATCCCAAGGAACTGGCAGATGCATTGGGTATTGATGAAAACACTTTAAAAAAAATGTCTCCCGATGAGTTGATAGAGTATTTTAAAGAGCGACTCAAGGAACAAAGCGAAAGGCACGACGGAGGCAACAAATGGATAGGAACCGGCGGGACATCACCTGTGGGTCATTCGGGATATCATCCCGGTGGAATGAGAATCGGTGGCAGTTCAAGGAGTAAATCAGCCGTAAAAGTTGCTGGAGAAAGGAGGTATAAGGACTACTCAGTGGATGCTCCTTTATCCAACGCTTCCATTGGCGAAGCCCTGAAACGATTGAGAAACCTGGTGCCTTCCGGCCCCAGGGATCAAATAAACGTCGATGAAAGCATTTACCAGACTGTCAAAAACGCCGGTGAAATAGAAATAGCTTTTGATCGCAGTCTTAAAGACAGGCTGAAAGTCTTTCTATTAATCGATAATGGTGGATGGTCTATGGATCCTTTCATTCCATTGGTTCAAACATTGTTTGATTATTCCAGGGCACAATTTAAGGATATAAAGACTTTTTTCTTCCACAACACCATTTACGATACCGTGTGGGAAGACCCCAGACGATATACCAAGCCCATTCTGATAGACGAGTTCGGCAGATTCGATCCTGAAACCCGGCTGATTTTCATCGGGGATGCCAGTATGGCTCCCCATGAACTAATGGCACGTAACGGGTCTATTTATGCTTTTGAAACCAGTGGTAAACCAAGCCTGGAAAGATTAAAGTTCCTGGCTCATCTGTTTGCACATTCAGTTTGGTTGAATCCCGTTCCTGAGCATGCTTGGGGATACACACAAACAATTCAGGTGATTAAGGATGTCATCAAGATGTATCCACTGACCTTGGATGGATTGGAAAAAGCGGTCTATCATCTAAAACAAAAGTGAAAACAGTGTCATCCCGTCTTCCCATTTTTTCTATTGTCAGAGAATTTACATTTGGTTATGAGTAAACAAATGTACATAACCGTAAAAAGAACTTGCCATGGATTCTCTGACACATTTTATACTCTCCTCGTTTGAACAAAATATCAGATCACGTGTTTCCATAGATGCCGTACCAGGTGTATATGAGGAGCTTCCTGATTCCATTGATCCGGAGTTGACCAAATCCCTGAACAAACAAGGAATCAACCGTCTGTATTCACACCAAAAAGAGGCATTCGAATCGATCAGTGAGCAAAAGGACACCCTTTTGGTGTCCCACACTGCAAGTGGTAAAACGCTGTCTTTTTTTCTCCCTATCCTAAACGAATACATTCACGCCAAATCACCCTTTTCAGTACTATTGTTATATCCGACCAAAGCGCTCTCCAGGGATCAGGAAAGTACTTTTGGCACAATGATGGATGTGGTCGAAAAAAGCGGACGATTGGGTACTTTTGACGGTGATACTCCGCAAGACGAAAGAGTCAGAATTCAGCGCAGCAGCGATTTTATCATAACCAATCCGGATATGCTGCACGGGGGTATTTTACCTAATCATAATCGCAAATGGAAAGATTTCCTTTCCAGATTGCGCTATATCGTTATCGATGAAGTACATATATACCGGGGAGCGTTCGGCTCTCATGTTGCCAATGTTTTTCGACGCTTGTTAAGGGTTTGTGGAATTCATGGCAGCAGTCCCACATTTATCTGCTCATCCGCAACCGTTGCTAATCCGGGGGAACACGTCAAAGCTCTCTTTGACAGGGATTTCCAGGTAATTCAAAAAGATGGCGCACCCAAATCAAAACGTACTATCTACTTCATGAATCCTTCATTGGCGGAATCCCAGGGGCATTCCTTGTACCGAAAAGGACCTGCTTCCATTTCTATTCCTTTGCTCAGGGAAGCCATCAGGCAAAAGGTTCGAACCATCTGTTTCTGCCGCTCCAGACAGGAAGTAGAAAGGTTGTATCGAGCGGTTACGGATGGATATTCCCGGTTAAAACCGCTAATCAAACCCTATCGTGGTGGACTGTTGCCAAATGAACGCAGAAATCTGGAGAAAGATCTGGTCTCCGGAAAAATTATCGGCATTATCACTACCAATGCCCTGGAGCTTGGTATCGATATAGGAGATTTGGAACTCTGCATTTTATCAGGTCATCCGGGATCAATCGCCAGCTTTTGGCAACAATCCGGTCGGGTTGGAAGACAGAACAAAGCTTCAAGCATTGTCTTTATCGGAAAGGATACTCCCATCGATCAGTATTTGGTTCACCATTCCGAGTTCATTACTAAAACTTCAGTTGAACAGGCATTGCTTAACGCAGACAATCCGTACATTCTGATGCAACATTTACCCTGTATGGCCTACGAACACCCCCTGAGAAAGTCGGAACCGGGATTTGACGAGATGATTTATGAA
>JANQLH010000329.1 GCA_028280735.1 SAR324 cluster bacterium
GTACTCTTGGAATCCAACCATGAGTGTCGGGTCCGACAACCACTTTGTTCCAGGATATATTCTTTACTCGTTTTACATCAGTGAGCAGCAATAAATCCCCCCTGGCGGGCATGAGTACTACTTTAGCATTTAGCCTGGGTTCCGCCTTTACATGATGATCTGATTCAAGTACTTCCACAAACAAATGATCCGACTCGTACTTAACCTCACTCATCCCGGGCAGGTATTCACTAAAAAAATGCAATGGTCCGAACAAGACAAAAAAGCCGATACAAAACCCGAATACGCCACGGGTAAATCTCAACATTATGGTTGGGATACTTGTTCTTCGAATTAAAATAACCAAGACAAGTAATGTCAAAACCACAATAATGCCAAATATATAAGGGGGAATGTTGATCAGTTTTTGTGGATTAAACTTGGAAAGGGCCAATTTTTCTGAATCGATGATAAAATAACGGACGGTATTCCAGTAAAAATAGACCAGGGTGAAGATTGTAGTCAGCGTGTAAATACTGACTTCTATCTTCTGTCGCCTGGTTAATGGAAGAAAGGACTTTATTTTAATATTTTTGACCAGGTTCTTTTCTCCCTGCCATAAACAGCGATAATAGGCCTGGTATTCCTTTTTTCCTTTAGGTAGAAACTGTGAGCTTTTAGACAGCTTGAACTGTTTTTTCTTGACGGCAGCAATCGTATCTTTGGAAACGGTGATCTCACCTCCTTCGGCCAGACTTTCAATCCTGGATGCCACATTCACTACATCGCCATACACATCGCCACTTTCCACAATTGCCATTCCCGTATGAATACCGATTCTCACCCTGGTTTCAAAATCCGGATCTTGTTTCCGCATTTTCCGTAACATCTGCTGAATGGCAATAGCCGCAAATACAGCCTTTTCCGGCTTGGAAAAGGAAGCCATAATTGAATCTCCAATTGTTTTGATCACTTTGCCTTTGAATTTTTTTATGACGGGAAAAAGTGCCCGATTGTGGGCATTCACCATCAGACGACCCTCAATGTCACCATGTTTATCCCAAAATTGAGTAGAATCTACAATATCTGTAAAGAGAATGGTGCATTTCTTTTGTGATGATTTTATATACTTCGCAATGCTGCCATTCAACTCTTTTAATTGTGTATCTTTCATGGTTAAGACTCAAATCTTGTGGGGTTACCCGGTTTTAAAGCATCAATTACAGCAATTTACAGGAATCAAGGCCCGAAATTCCTTGAACGAGTGCAATTTCAGACAATTAGGTATAAACAGACCAAATCCTACTCTACTGAAAATGCATTGTCACTAGGGCATAAGCGCTTAATTAAGCAAAAATCGTTAAAAAATATCAGTTAACAAATGATTATTAAGTGTTAAAGAGAACAGTAACTGAATGAATTGCCTGGTTTTCTAATGAATTTTGTTAGTAATGAGCACCGATGCCGATATCAGGAGAACTTCAGGCGCATCATGCGCCATTATTGTCGACCGGATACTATTTTGCAAACAAATAAAGAGCTATAAAAAGTGTGGTTTAAACGTTTGACGACTTTTGAAAATGTAATAGCTATAAAACAAACCGGGTCGAATTAACCGGAGTGAATGAAAGACTCCAAATTTGGAACGTGCTGAATCAAGGGATAAATAGTGTGGTTATTTCATGGTTTTTTTTGTTATAATAATCGTTAACTACCGTAACCCTTCCTGCAGAAATGTATTTTCCTTGAAACAAAGGCAGGAAGGAATCATTGATGACAGGTGAGTATAAAATCCTTGTTGCGATTGGCTCAAATTTTGAGTTTTAGCACTATTCAGAATTGGAAATGTTTCACCTGATAGTTCAAGCATAAGGGGTTATTATGATAAAGGAGAATTTTGACAATCTTAGTATCAGAAAGAAACTGACCATTATGACAGGTATTGTCACCGGATCGATAATTACAATACTTTTTCTTGTCTCTTATCTGAACCAGATTATCATTAAGCTCGAAGAGGAGAGAGTTCAGTCTGGTGTCCTCCAAATCCAGATATTGCAGCTCAGGCGAGCTGAAAAAGACTTTTTAACTAGAAAAGATTTGACAAACAGCGAGTTGTTTAACGAAACATATGCATCTCTGTCCAAGACCTTGTTAAATCTTGAAACAATCGTGGATGATGCCGGACTCAACAAAGAGATGGTACCTAAATTAACCAATGCCATCGAAACCTATAAATCAAGCTTTGATAACATTGTGGCTCTGCAACAGAAAATCGGCCTCGACGAAAAAAGCGGTTTGCACGGCTCTTTGAGAAAGTCAGCACATGAGATTGAAAAGAGAGTCCTTGAAACTTCGAATTTTGAGCTTGGATTCGACTTATTGATGGTACGACGTCAAGAGAAGGATTTCATACTAAGAAATGACTTAAGGTATCTGGCAAGCTTTGAAACCGAATTTCAAAAAGCGCAGGAACGCTTGGGCAAAAACACGGAAGTTGCCGAATTCCAAATAAAGGAAATCGAATCGCTCTATAAAGAATACGGTAAACACTTCAGGAATCTGGTTAATGGAATGAAGCAATTGGGTCTGTCAGCAGATCAAGGACTGAAAGGAACCATGAGAAATGCCATTCATCAAACTGATGGCCTGAACTCAGATTTGCAGGAAGGATTATCAAGAAAGATAGCAAAGGACCAACTTATTTTTACTGTCGTGGTCATTTTGATCAGCATTGTTTTTATTGTCTTGATCGTTTTGTTTTTTCGAGCCATTAGCACGAGTATTGTCAGACCGGTGAACAACATGGCCGAATCTCTTCAACGCCTCAGTACCGGAGACTTGTCTGTAAATATTGAAATGGATGGAACGACGCATGAAGAAAAGGATGCTACTGAACTGGAAAGGATGTCCGCCGCAATCAAAGCTGTAATCACTTCGTTAAAAATCAAATCCGATATTGCTGATCATATTGCAAAGGGTCACCTTGATCAAGATGTGACACTGGCTTCCGCATCTGATGTATTGGGAATATCATTTAAAACCATGGTCAAAGATTTGAGCCAGGTTTTCCTGGAAATTAAGGATATCACCAACGAGGTCAACAACGGTGCCAAAGAGCTTTCCGATTCAGCCGGCGAACTCGCCAACGGTACATCTAAACAGGCTTCAAGTCTGGAAGAGATCAGCTCATCCATGGAAGAAGTGGGAAAAAGATCGCAACATAACAGTAGCAATGCGGATGAAGCCTCAAAACTAACCGGCAAAACCTTGAATGTTGTTGAAAATGGCAATCGACAAATGAATGAAATGTTGACATCGATGGAAAACATCAGCTCCACCAGCTCAAACATTACAAAGATTATCAAGGTGATCGACGAAATTGCCTTTCAAACCAACCTGCTGGCCTTGAACGCTGCAGTCGAAGCAGCCAGGGCAGGAAAATACGGGAAAGGATTCGCAGTGGTCGCTGACGAAGTCAGGAGTCTTGCGGTGAGAAGCGCTGAGGCTGCAAAAGACACTACCGATCTGATTGAAAGTTCCGTCGATGAAGTGGAAAAGGGCGTCAACAACGCAGGAAAAACTGCTGAAATCTTGAACGAAATCAGTGACAGTATCAACAAGGTAAATGATTTGATAGGGGAGATAACAGTAGCCTCAAGGGATCAAACCCTGGCTACCAGCCAGATTAGTGAGGGATTGGTTCAGATCAACGAGGTGGTTCAACAAAACTCGTCAGTATCTGAAGAAACGGCTTCGGCTTCGGAAGAGTTGAGCAGGCAAGCTCTGCAACTACAGGTGATAACGAATCGATTTACCTTGAAAAACGAGCGAGTTGTATCTAAAGCATTGCCGGAAGAGCCCCGGGACAAGGTTCAGCTTGAAACTCCTGTTCAAGCACCTGAACTGGAGTTCCGACCAAAACCTGTTGCACCAAGGCCAAAAGTCATCACATTGGATGATGAAAACTTTGGCAAATACTAACCCATGGTTTGTCTCAGCTTTGCTTTGCCTACAAGTATGACTTTTATTCCGGATTTCCTTAAGTTATCAGTTACCGGGTATCAGCCATTAGTTTGCGGAACAATTGTTCAAGTCCGGAAAAAGCTATAACCTGCCTGCAAAAGCGAGAAAAGCCTTTTCGGTGAGACCTAATCCCTCCAGTGTTCAGGATGGTCTAGCACATCCGAACACTGGATTTTTCCAGATACCTTTCCGATATACTTCCCACTTAATTCTTGAACCATCCAGGCATCTGCAACCTCTTCCCCTATCGGATAAGGAGCTTCAAATCCGTGTTTGAAGGCAGGTGTGAACCCACATTTGGGATAATAACCGGGATGCCCTAACACGAAAACCAGTTCGGTATTGGATTCTTTTAGTCTTTTCAGCCCTTCGTTAATGAGCTGAAGGCCGACACCGGAATTCTGCCTGTCGGGAACAACCGCCAAAGGGGCAAGCAGTTGAATCTTAACCGGTTTCTCGGCCCCAAGGAGCGTTGCTTTTGTGAACAGGATGTGACCGATGATGTTGTCCGACTCAATCGCAACCAATGAAAGGTAAGGTTTTGCTGTCGGGTCGGAGAGCAGATCAACCGCTAGTTTTCCAACCTCGGGTCCTTCATCACTGCCAAATGCGACAATGTGAACTTGCTCAATTTCGGGTACTTCACGTTCGTTTGAATCTCTTATTTTCATTTTTAAAGTCATTCCAGTTGTTCCTTTCCGGTAAAAAACCTCCAAATCGCTCAGGAAAAATTACAATCAAGCACAACAGTCAGGATGATAACAAGCGGGTAAAACCGGCAACACCAGTAGCTGTTCCCTGACTGTCTTTTTAATTATTCAGGTATCGACACGAATTGCAATAGCTGTTAAGGCAAACTATTGGTGGTTTAAATTCACAAAAAGGTCAAGAAAATATATTAGCCGGAGTCATTAAAAACGCGGTTAATTGCTAGCAGCTTCCCATCAAATGGGATCTTAAAAAATGAGAACATTTCTGAAGGAGGATGGAAATGCAAGAAAAGTTTGACTGAAGAAAAGCGAATTCTTATCATTTACCTATTATCTAAATTCCAAACGAGACTGCAACCATAAATCTTTCCATTAGTTTGTTAGAGCAAAAACAGGAGAATGGGGATGTACGCAGAAGCCGAACAAATAACCGGATACATCAATGAATATGAACTATGGAAAACAAAATCCCCCGGTATGATCGACGGATTGAGCCAAATCACCACGATGCCGATTGAAATGGTTTCAAAAAAAATCATTCCGACCGAAATCGGCGATAAAGTAGCTGACGCTTTGTTTACTATCATAGAAGAATCGATACTGGGATCAGAAAAACTCGTCACCGATAATGAAATTATCGAAGAAGTTCAGAAATTTGATCCAACTATAAGCAGTATTCGTGATATCCGAAAGTCGCAAAACATCGAGGCGATGAACATGGCTGCTTTAAGTTTTATTCAATCAAACACGGCATTTGCCGCTGCCCGAGGAACAGGTGCGAGTGCCAAGGGGCTTTTGGGACTGCCTTTAAACATCCCGGTTCTGTTTACTGCCGTGTTCCGAATGATTCAACAGATCTGCTCTTGTTACGGTTTTGATTATCAAAGGCCGGAAGAAAAGGACTTCATCTTGAAAATCCTGGCTATTTCAGCTTCAACCAAAGAAAAAGAAAAAAACACCGCTCTGAAAGATATTGAGCTGTCCGATGCAATCATCAAAGCACAATACAGTGCTGTGGCAACGGAAACCTATCTGAAGCAAACAGAAATTGCTCTCCTGAAGCAGTCCTGGAACCAGATGGATGACAAATCCGCTTTAATTGTCCTTAGAAATTCCTTAAAATCGATCGGGTTCCAACTGACAAAAAAGAAAGCCCTGCAAATGATTCCGGCCATATCAGCTGTCATTGGGGCGGTATTTGATTCTGTTTATACCAACGATGTGGGCAAAATCGCCAATCTCCTTTATCGACAACGAAGAATCAACACCCGGTCCGTTGAAATCACCCGGGTTGAGTATAAGTATCCTGAAAACAAGCTGAAGGATAAGGAACCTGCTCTGTCAAATTCGGCCGAACCAAGTGTTTCTTTTGAAGGATCGGTTTTAAAACCATTGTCCGAACCGACTCGAATTATTATTCAGTTTCTGGCAATGATAGCATTATCGGACAACTATTTTGACGAAACGGAAAAGAATTACATTCTGGAGACCGTCAAGGAAGAGATCTGCGAAGAACTTTCTGAAACAGATCTCCAGAAAATGATTGATGAGATCAAAGAAAAAGATATTACCGAGGTATTGGAAAACCACACCAAATATGATCAGGATTTTAAAGAAAGCCTGATACTGATGGGAATGGCCGTATCCATGGTGGATGGGAAAGTCGTACCCGAGGAATCAGCGCTTATCTACCATGCCTGCCAAATGTTTCAGATCAGCCCGTCCAAGTTCAAAGAACTCAACCAGGCCGCTTTCGAGATATTCGAAGGATTCAGGGCTACCTGATCGCAAAAATCAAGGCAATCGCTTTCCTGCTGTTTGGGTAACCGTCATCAATAGAAAAAAGCTGTTTGAATTGATAAGCGCAGGTATTGACGCAAATATACTGCTCAAAACAAAAAACGATAACCATTCAGCACCATCGCCCGGATAACTCTCAGTTCATTCATACTCGCCATGTCTGAGCCGGGGATTTATTTCATTCTGGTCGCTTTTTTCCAATACTCCGCAAGCAGTCCCTCCTTTTTTAGCTCCCTAAGCACCTTTGCCAAAGCAGGAGCCCGTTTTTTATGCTTTTTATGTAGAAAAGGATATACTTTAATCTCATGAAGTACCCCCGAAAAATGGATAAGACTTCGGTCGACTGTTCCTTTCCTTATCGCATTGTTGATGACCGGGGCAAAATCGACATAGAGATCGGTTCGTCCCTTGATCAGTCGCTTTAATCCTGATTCATATGAATTGACGAAAAACAAGTTCTCTTTATTCACATATTTCTTCAACTCGTGAGCACAAAGTTTCACTCCACGTCTGCAGTCGATCAGGTAGTTCGTTCCTATTAACGTCGTCCAATTATTTAATTTGATTTTTGGATCCCTTGCATAAGCAACGAATTTCAATGTTCGCAAGGATTCCTCGACACGAATTAGATTGGGAAAAGCATTGCTATAATTGTAAACTCTCTCCATTACACCATCGACCTTTCCCCTATTGGCCAAAAAGCCACATCGATTAGAGGGGTATCGTTCATAGATGAAGGTCCACCCCAGCCGTTTGAACGCTTCCGAATAAACCAGTGTAGACCACTTTCCATCCGGTGATTCTGGAGAACGAGGGGTGACCAGTACCATACTTAGGGCATAGGCCGATTGAATCGGCCCAGGCACCAAAAGAAGTATGACCAGTAAGACGTTTATAACCCGGTTTCTCATCACGATCCTTTACCATTGAGTCAGAATATTAATAGAACATCTAAAGATAATTGTGCGACTATCTTATCATAAAAATAAAAAAGATACTTCATATTAGGATGCGGAATATGTCTTCTTCTTGACACCAAAATTGTGAGGTATTAACATGAATCTCAAAATGTTTTCATAAAGGCAGTTCATCCGAAAAACCGCTATAGAAGAGGAAAGATGGACAAAAAAATAACCATAATTCTGCTTGTACTGGTATTCAATGCCATGGTACTTTCCGCTGCTACGCCAAGAGAGTCAACGTTGGTTCTTGTTTGTATTGGTAAGGACGTTTCAAAAAAGGTTAGAAGCCGGCAACCTTTCATGAATTACCTGGCGAAACATTTACAAACTGAAGGTATTCAAAAGGGCCAGGTTAAAGTTGTTGACGGTATTCCACGCGTCGCCTCACTGCTTAACAGTGGTAAAGCTGATATTTTCGTTGACAGCCCTTTTCCCGTTTTGCTGGTGGATCACCTGGCAAACATAGAATATCCCTTGCGCAGATGGAAAAAAGGTGTTGCGGAATATTCCTCCGTAATCTTTACGAGGAAAGACAGCGGAATTAGAGAATTGGCAGATTTAAAGGGGCACAAGATATCTTTTGAAGAACGTTTTTCCACCACAGGCTACTTTTTACCGAAAACTATTCTGCTTGATAATCAACTCAGGTTAAAAGCTTTACGCAGCCGAAACTCGATTGTTTCGCCTGACGAAATCGGCTATCTCTTTAGCGAGGGGGATGAAACCACAATGGTTTGGGTCTTGAGAAAAAGAATTCAGGCAGGTGCCATCGATCAACCAAATTTTGTAGAGGATGCCAGGGACCAAGCGGCTAATCTCCATGTCATCTACGAATCCGAACCGGTTCCAAGGCATTTGTTTGCGTACCGCAGCAATCTCGATAAAAAACTCACCGCAAAACTGCAGTCCGTCCTTCTAAACATGGACCAAACCCGGGAAGGAAGAGAGATTCTTAAATCGTATCAAAAAACCAGGAAGTTTGATAAGGTTCCCTCAAAATCGATCGCTTTACTGAATAATATGAAGCGTTATATCAAACTGGAACTTGATGACCAATGAGGCTTAATATTCGCGGTCAACTGATCGGGTTTGCATTTTTTTTGATTCTCCTGGTAGGTGGAAGCATATCCCTTTATTCCATTTACCAGGTTCGTACGGAGCACTTGAAAAGATTTAAGAGAAGTGCCCTGGAAAGCACCAAAATCATTGCCCTAACCGTAACGGATGCCCTCTACCAATTCAAAATCAGCACGCTAAGGAGAGAGCTCCAAGCCACTCGTATTGATCAGGATATCGTTTCCACCTATGTGTTGGATTCGGATGGCCTGGTTTTATCAGATGGTACCGCCGAAAACCTGTTTCGCGATCAAATCCCGAAGGATGCGTTTTCAGAGAAGGTCCTTCAATCGCACCATTGGATTCACGAAACAGAAGGGAACTTACTAAAAATCGGGGGTCCCGTATACCTCATCGAAGAACACCTGGGTTTTCTCATCGTGACCTACTCACTCGACAGAATACGCAGGGATGCCTACCAGACCATAACCAATAATATTATAATTACAGTTTTGTGTTTTACCATGGGAGCCGCCCTGGCCTTTTTTCTGGCCGGAAAGTACAGCAAACCCATCCAAAATCTTTTGTTGGGAACAAAAAAAATCGCCGAAGGCAACCTGTCATTTAAGATTGAAAACGAATCGGAGGACGAAATAGGGCAACTAGCCAACGCATTCAACAAAATGACCGAAACCCTGCGGGAAACCACTGTTTCCAAGGAATTTGTGGACAATATCATTTATTCCATGACAGACAGTTTGATCGTCCTGGATCAGAAATCCATGATTCAAAGCATCAACAGGGCAACCACCGGTATTTTGGGATATGATGAACAGGAGCTTACGGGGATGCATTTTAATACTATTTTACTGGATGAAGAAAAAGGTAAAAAACCTCCTCTTCCAAAAAATGGTGTTGAAAAGCTGTGGAACCAGGGATCCGTAAAGGGTATTGAGGTTACCTATTTTTCAAAATCGGGTCGGGAAATCCCCGTATTGTTATCGGCTTCTATCATTTACGACAAAAACCGGAAAATACAGGGAATCGTCTGTATTGCCAAGGATATCACTCAACAAAAACTGGCTGAGGAAGAATTAAAAAGACATCGTGATCAACTGGAAGTCATGGTTCAGGAGCGAACCTTTAAGCTGAACAGGGAGATCTCAGACCGCAAAAAGATTGAAAGAGAGTTAAAGAAAGCTCATCGTGAAATGGAGAAAAAAGTCGAAGAAAGAACAGCGGACTACAAAAAAGCCAAGGAGGAAGCTGAAAGAGCCAATCAATCCAAAAATGAATTCCTGGCAAACATGTCACACGAGCTGCGGACTCCCATGCACCATATCTTGAGCTATTCCAAATCCGGAATTAATAAATTTGATAAGGTTGAAAAAGAAAGATTACTGCACTATTTCACCCAAACCAGGACTTCGGGGGAACGTTTAATGATCCTCCTTAATGATCTTCTCGACCTTTCAAAACTGGAATCCGGGCAAATGAACTATGACATGAAAAGCATTGATCTGGCGGAAATGATGAAGCAGATAGTTGCCGAGTTTTCCCAAATAGCATTGGAAAATGAGATTTATCTCAGGATCGAAGAAGCGGACCTGCCAACCATAGTGACATGTGATAGCCAAAAAATCGGTCAGGTAATTCGAAACCTGCTTTCCAATGCTATGAAGTATACTCCCACCAACAAATCAATCGTCGTATCTTACGATTCACAAGAACTTCCCTTGGCTAATAACATTACCAATATCAATTCGGTGACCGGATTCAAGGTTAAAATAACAGACGAAGGTAGCGGGATTCCGGACAATGAACTGGAAACAATCTTTGACAAGTTTATTCAAAGCAGCATGACAAAATCCAATGCCGGTGGAACCGGTTTGGGGCTCGCCATCTGCAAGGAAATCATTATGGCGCATCAAGGAAAAATCTGGGCGGAAAACAATCCACAATGCGGCGCGACCTTTAGCTTCGTCCTTCCTTATCAGTCGGAATCCAATCACATTATTCTACAGTCTCACAGGAAGGATGGAGCGAATACCAGTTGAGTTTACCTTGGTAAAGTTTATCTCACAAGATTATGGCCGGATTTATTCCAATTACTGCCGAACATTCAACAGGAAAATCATTATAGATTATTGCCCAAACATTCAGCGCTTTCCCGGGCTAGTGGAGTTCGGCAGAATTTGGTATTATAGTATTTTACCCGGTCCTCTCCATTGTAATACCTGTTTTGTTCCCTAATACCGTGATAATAATTCCGGACGCCATGGGTTATGGA
>JANQLH010000348.1 GCA_028280735.1 SAR324 cluster bacterium
ATTTAGTGAACGCTTTCAGCGTTAAGCGCAATTCATTGTTGTTATATCGGAAAACACCTTAGCGCTTATGGGGTCCAGCCCGGAATGACGAAGAATCAAAATCTGCCCATAATCACCTAAATTTTTATTGTGACACAGTCTGCAAGCCCGGAATGACAAAGGTTCAAAATCATAGCATGATATACAAATTGTTTAATTGTGACACAGTCCGTTGACCAGAAATCCAGTCTTTTTGTAATTTCCCGTGGATGCCGGATCAAGTCCGGCATGGCAGGGATTCACGATTTCAATTGAATCGCAAATAAAGCATTAAATGACTTTTAGGAGTAGACTCAGATTTGAGATTTTCTGTTAGATGACAGCGTTGCTGTCTGTGAGGAATTAAAAATAGAAATATCCAGGCTTGGTTAGTTCTTTCCTTTTCTAATGGACATATCCAGGCCCAGTTGTTTTGCCATCATTGCGTTGACGAAAGCCATGAATTGCTGGGATTGCATATCGGGGTTTCCGGCGCTACCTTTGGAATCTCCTCCATTTGCAATGTAGTAAGAGGGCACCGCCCTGGCTTGGTAGGCTTGTGCCCAGAACTTTTGTGCTTCCAGCCAGGCTTCCAGTTTTTGCTTGAGCGCACCGTCCGCGGCCATCACCAGTTTTTTGCGGGTAGCTTCACCTTCTCCCAGTAAAATCAATTTCTGCTTGGTTTCACTGGCTGCCTGTTTTTCCAGTCTTGCCACGGCCAGGGCTTTTTCGGCGTGCAGTTCAGCGACTCGCTTTTCCTTTTCGGCATCGGTCACTGCTCGAATTTTTTCCTGCTCTTTTTCGTACCTGGCCTGGGTGACCTGTTTCTTACCTTCGGCCTCGACGCGGATCTTTTCCTGTTCAGCCTGCTTTGCTTCAGCGACTGCCGTGGCCACGGCCATAAATGCCTTTTGCTGGGTTTCGATTTGCTGGGCTACCTGTGAGGAGTAACGGAACTGTTTAACCTCAAAGTTTGCCAGCTGAATGCCGGTTGCAGCAAGAGGGTTTTTTCCGCGAATAATATTACCGGATTGATCTTTACGAATGACTTTAAAGGTTCGTTTAATCCTTTCTCCGCTGATTTCGTCAACCACAACCCTGGATTCTTCTTCAGTTTCGTAGACACCATTTTGAATTTGGTCCCAGCTCCAATTCACAAAATTGGATCTGTGAGTAGAATAAGATTCCCTGGATGACATCAGGTTGGCTGTGTTTCGTATCGAGTTTCGCAGAACCGGCAGGATCAATTTATCCCTTAACGCGCTATAACTTCTGTATCCACTTTTCGTAACCAGTTCGATGGCGGATTGTTTACTGTTTGGCAGAATAATACGAATAGTGCCGGAAATTCTGGCTATGGAACCGTCATTAAAGCGCACTTCAATGGAAAGATCTTCGTCCACGTCTTCTTTTGTATCCTTATCCGCTGTGAAATAGTAAGTTTCAGCTGTGGGCCAGATTTCGTTAGCTCCGAACATCAGGCTGTACATACCGGGTTCCATTTTAGCAGTCATGGTGCCCGTGATTGCCGCCTGCTTAATGTGGTAAGTACCGCTTTCCACTGTGGAAAAAATCTGGCTGAATAGCGTTACCACAATGATGACGGCAGTTCCAAATGATGCGGCAAGCAATAGATATTTTTTTGGAACTTTCTTGAAATAACCGGGTTCTTTTGCATATCTTTCTACTTTTACTTCAGTTTCTACAGGTACTTCAGTTGTTGTTTCTTCCTTTTCTGTCATTGATGACTCCTGTCCTGGGTTAAGCGTATAGGATAGAACGCGCTTTTTACTTATTTCTCCGATGATTTTTCAAATTTTTCAGATAGCTTTTTTGCTCCTTCAACCAGTTCTTCATCAGTGATCTTTTCCAGTTCTTTTTCTTCCTTTTTCTTCTTGGAGATGTGCAGTAAAAGCTGATAAATCGCGGCGGTGAAAACAGCAAGAAAAACCGTAAAAAGTACAAATTTTATCCACATGGTTACCTATTGGTTTTAAACTTTAGAGATTCTATTCCTCATTTTATGCAATTTGTTCCCAAGAAAGAGGCTTGTCGACTCGAACCTGTATGGTCATATGTTACCGGACCGATCATTATCCACATCCGGCTATTCTCCGGCACCTGTTTAGACTCCGTGCCTACCCAACTAAGCATCGAGCTAATTTTCCCGTATGAATATCCCCGTCAGGGGTGCGGGTAGGGAAATCTTGAGAATAACTCAGCGTTAATGGGGCCAACCCCTGAATGAAAGAGGCAATAGCCGGTTGTTCACGGCAGGTAACGAATGAATTGCCGTTTGAACAACAACCTGGTTCCAGTGTTTTATATGCATAAACAATTTCATAAATTGAGAAAAAGGCGGGCCGATCGGACGTGAAAATTTCAGAGTTGAACCAGCAAATTTCAAATCCATGGTATTGATAGCACAGGGGTTTGGTGAAGGCAAGGAGGGGTTTTACGCTGGAATGTGGCGGGGGAAACCGGGGATATCGGGATGATAGAAATCGAAAATGGGTTAATCGTCCCAGTAGTAGGCGTCTTCAACGATAAAAACGGTAATGCTGGTCGATGTAGCTGTAATAACAATAGAGCCGGGCTGATTTCTGGAATGCTCGGTATTGACCCAGGCAAACTCCCCGTCGGGAAAACCGTTTACAGCTCCGTCTTCATTTGTGTTGCACGAGTAATTTACGTTAAGAGGGATTCCTACCTGGTTTTGGACTGCATCGACAAAAGCGAAATTTCCAGGTCTGGCGAGAATAATATATTCATCATAAGCTCCCATAAAACTTTGGGTATTATACCCTGATCCCATGTAAGTAAAACCCGATCCACCGGGATCCAAACAATCACCACCGCCGGGAGATTTACCCCAAACCTCGTACTCATGCCCATGATGCATTAACAAATCCTCCGGATTATCGTCATCCGCCACCATATCTCCGCAAGAAATGCTAACCAACAGCACCAGTGCGATCAAAATCAAATAGCAAAGGTGTTCAATTCTTAGATGTTTTATAACGAATCGTAACCTCATTACCAACTCCATTGCAACGTGAGAGAGGTTTCTGCATAGCCGTTGATGCTTGGTTTGACTTCAGTTTTCACGGTAGCGACATCCAGGGTGCCGTCTAGATTGATATCACTGAAAAAAAGGAGATAGGCTTCCCAAAGTAAAGCTGCCACCAGCATACCATCCGTTACTTCAAAAGCGCGTTTCGCGTCCTCGGCTCTAAGAGCCGCGCTGTCATATTCTTCGTAGTCACCCCGGTCGATCGCCTCCTTTGCTTCTCTCATATGATCATTATAGTTCATTGCGAAAATGAATGAGAGGGTTGATGTGACTCCAATTGTGGTGAGTGCAACAACATGCCAGTTCACAGGAGCCCGGGGCGTGGTATCGAGTAATGCACTTTCGGCTAACAGTTCAGCCCGGGAAGGCATTCTCGATCTTCCCGTGACCATCAACGGAATGTAGGTTTCCCTTGCCCGTTCCGGGGAAGGCTCTATGTTAACAGATGTGACCAGGTTTTCTGCCAGAATTTCCACCTGGTCTTCCAGGGTATCAAGATTACCGTCATGCTCGATAGTTTCGGCAGCCAGGGTGGTGCTGTTCACGATATCCAAAATTTTTCCGGACAAGAGGAAAGTATCATCGGAAGCCTTGATATAATTAGAAGTCACCACCCAATCCACATTCATCTGAATCCCGAGTTCCCCGGCGCATTTATCAAGCATGAGATGTTCAACGCAATCCGATTGCTTACGGATTGAATCGATGTCGTAATCATCGATATCGATCATGTCAATCTCTTCAAACAGATCTTTGTCTTCCAGTTCCGAGCGAAAGTCATCCCCAAAATCTTCTTTTTGATCGTCAGTCAGTTCGGCTGATGTGATATTCAAGACAACAGCCTGTTTGGATTCACGTTCTTCACCGAGCACCAACTTGACCACTTTACTGCCCAGCACAACATCCCTATTGCCGGTATTGAAGGCAACGACCTGCAAACGTGTTGCGATACCTCTTTGCCGATAATTCGCACTTACCTGGATAACATTGGCCTTACCGGGACCGACAAGCACCTCCATTTCAGGGAATTGATCAGCAAATGCCCGCCTTAATCCTTCTTCCAGTTCCTTTGCAACGTCATCGTTTTCTTTGGTATAGGCATTTACAACACTGATATAGATTTGCGTGTTTTCTTCATGCCGGACATCCGTTTTGGAGAAGTAATCCGCTACTTCTGAAGCTGCTTTGTCAAGAGTCAAAGCATGGAGAACAGAAACGTTTGTGAAGAGGAAACACAAGATGGTAAACAGATGTTTTGTCATTTCATTTGAAATGGTGAATTAACAATGCCAAATACCCGGTTAGCGGTCTAACCCGGAAAACATAACTTCAACTAACCCTGGATATACAATAAAAGAGCTACAACATCAACCAATAACTATGAATGCAGGCTTAGGGCAAATCAAAATCGTCGATCGTTTTCCTCCTGTGATCAACGAATTGTAGACTAATAACCTTTTTGAAAGTCTATTAGATATTTCAGGGGCTGATTGGTTTCAAAGTTATGCAGGTTCTCTATAAATATTTCGACAATTTGATGAGGAAATGATGTAGCTGCAATATGAGGAGTGATGTGGACATTCGGAAATTTCCAGAGAGGATTCGATTGAGGTAACGGCTCTTCTTCAAAGACATCCAGCACGGCACCTTTAATTGTTTTCGACTGTAGAGCCCAAATCAGATCATCCTGATCAATGGTTGTTCCCCGACCGACATTCATGACCACCGAGTCGGGTTTCATCTTGGTAAACCTTTCCCTGTTCATTAGTTTTCTGGTTTCTTGGGTGTCAGGAAGTACCAGTACCAGGTAGTCCAACACTGATAGAAAGCTGTCAATGGAATCGATCGTAAATACTTCGTTTACATGTTCAACCTTTCCGGAACCCTGCTTCAATCCGATGACATTCATCCCGAATTGACTCGCCGTTTTGGCGACATGCGAACCTATGGAGCCTAATCCTGCGATTCCGATGGTAAGCCCGGTTAACGCTCTGTAAGAAGATTCCTTCCAAACTTGATTTGACTGATGATGCTTGATTTCGAAGAGTTTTCTTTCAAAAGCCAATACATAGGCCATTACATATTCACTCATCAATGGTCCGAAAATCCCTTTAACGCCCGTTAAACGATAATCCTGTCTTAAATGCGGCTGACAAAGAGCATCGACCCCTGCAAAGGTCGACTGTACCCAGGCCAGCTTTTTTGCTTTTGGTAGTATCGTGGCCACCATATCCGGTCGACCCAGGATGAGGTCGATTTCCGGCAGGTGTTTCTCCGCCTCTTCAGGGCTGGTTGCGACAAAGATCTCAAGCTTTAAAGGCTGATGGCCGTTTAGCTTCTCAAAGTAGATGTTGGCTTGATTATCGATGATCAGAAGCTTGTGCATTTTGAATTTTAGATTTTCTGTTCAGATTTTAGATTTTAGATTTTAGATTGATGATTTTCTGTACTGTGAAAGCGGAACTTTCGTCTCATGTTTGAAAAATATGTTTCAACTGCCGTGTAGGCTGGAGAACTTTGTATATTTCAGATATGAGTCTGCTCCAAAAAGTGTTTTTATCAGTCATTCCGGGCTTGCAGACTGGGTCTTAATAAGAATTTAGGTGATTATGGGCAGATTTTGATTCTGCGTCATTCCGATCGATGCTGCAAGCTTCGCATCTCATGAC
>JANQLH010000358.1 GCA_028280735.1 SAR324 cluster bacterium
AGCTTTCCGATGCGGGAAAAGCCTGGCAGGAATTATCGAAGCAGGTAGGATTGTATCAGCAGGCAGAAAAGCTGCTTACAGAAGCGCAATCCATGCTTAATTTGAAAGAACTGACAATTGAAGCGCTAGATACAGAGCTGGGAAAAAGCCGCAAGGATCACAAGTCGGCCAAAGATACGCATCAAAAACTGTATTTTGAATTGAGCGATGCCAACCTGAAGCAGGATCTCTTCGAAAATTATTTTAAAATTCTTAACCAGCTTGCCAAGCAGGAAATCCTTCCGGAAGAGGCAGGCAATAAAGCCTCGCAGGTGATAAAGGAACTTTCGGCAATGGAAGACCGGATTGCATCGGCTGATCAATTACCTGCAAAAATCGGTCAATTGAAGGAAAAGATTCAGAACAGGGACAGACTTCAGCAGGCTTTGAAAACCGCTGACCTTTTGGAGGTCAATTCACGGGAAGAGTTTGATGCCGCAAGGGAAACGCTGCTTCATCAATTAAAAGACCAAAAAACAGAATTAAAAACTGTACAGGATACAATTGAATCCAAATCGAGTCAGCTTCGATCAATCACAGAACAATTGCCTACACTGGAAAGACGGCTGAACGAATGGGATAGATATAAACAGGTTAAAAAAGATCTGGAAGATCGTACCGCTGTGAAAATTGATAACACCCTGGACCTTTCCAATTTGAATGCTCAATGCGAAGACCAACTACAGCAGTTGAATCTTGAGAAATACGATTTGAAATCCAGGCAGAAAGGTATTCAGCGTTCCTACAACTACCTTGTTAGTGAAAAATCGACTCATCCCGAATTAAAAAAGCTTGCGGAACTGGGCTATGGGACTCTTTTAGCAGACCGCTACGAAGAGATTCCGGCAGACTGGGCTGCAAACCTGGAAAGCCGGCTGGGTCCATTGAGCACTTCACTGGTTGTGAAAAATGTTCATAAAACAGCCGACGAACTGGCCGCAAGTTTCGACCTCCCTGAAAATCTCTGGTTGGTTGAAGAAACCCATCAGGAAAAAATGCCTGAAGCGGTGGAAATGAACGATTCGATTCTGGTAAAACACGGGGATGCCTGGCGATTAAGCAGGCTTCCCACAGACCCTGTATTGGGCAAGGAAGCCAGATTATTGCAAACAGAAAAACTGGCAGCCCAGGTAAAAGAGATTTCCAGGGCCCTGGAGGAAAACGACCTGAAAATCAGAAACATAAAGGAAAACCAAGCTTTGGCTTATAAGCTTGCCTTTATGAATCCCGAAGGTACCATCTCTTCACCTTTGGACAGCATCAAAGAATTGTCCGACCAACAAAAAGCTATTGAAACAGAGCTAAAAAAGCTGGAGGACAAGAAAACCAGAATTCATTCTCAGCTGGAAAACCTGGAAGAAAAAGAGGATGTTTTAAGACAGTATTATCCAATGAGACATTTATTAGATGTTCAGGATATGAACAACCAACTTGGTGAGCTTGAACAAGAGTTGATAGAAACTCAGAGTTTGGAAAACCGGTACAAGGACAAATTTCCCCTTCTCAATCAACTGAAACAAGGGCTTGACATATTACAATCCCCATTGGGAGATACATTGGACAAACTTCAGGAGAAAGAAAATACAGCCAGGGAAAACCTGGAAAAACTGAGGTCCGTTCAGGAGGTATTGGAACGCGTAAATGAATCCAAGAACCATTTTCAATACAAGAAACAGGTCTCGCTGCTGGAAGAGGAGAAAAGTATCAACCAGCACACGGAAACACAGCTCATCGACATTGAATCCAAATTGTCTGAAGTATCAACACTGATCGAACAGCAAACGAAAGAGACCCAAAAAGCTGCTGAAACGTTTCATGCTGAAGAAGGCAGGTTAAACACCCTGAAAGGTCAGCTTGAGCTGCTTAAGGAAAACCTTTCCCAGTCCGGGGCTTCCGGTGCAGAAGAGGATCTGGAACAGGCGCAGTATGCCATGGATTCTCTGATAGCTGAAAAAAGGGAGCTTGACGAACAACTGAACCGAAACAGGGAAAAGAGTTACGAACTGGAAGCTGAAAACAAGCAACTTAACAGTGGTTACAGCAAACTGAGCCAGCGCTTGAAAAAACAACTTGAAAGCGCCAGGCCGATCACCGGGAAATGGTCCAAGTTTCACAAACAAGCCAGAAATGATGCCAAATATGCTGATCTATTGAATCGCTACAGGGACGAAATTCACGGTTCGGGAAAACAACCGGAAGTTTTCTGGAGAAAGGTTTCCGGTTTAAAAGTAACACTGATTGGAGCATTGGAAAAAATTCATGATGCCAAAGCCGTGTTAGAGCGAATTAAGGAAATCACGGAAAATGACATTGAGGATACTGATCAGGCCGAAGTTATCTTGCAAATCTGGATGCAAATCGGCCAATATATCAAACAGGTTATTCCTGTGGACCTTCAGACCAGTGATCCGGAAAAAGCGCAGGAAGCGATTGGTCAAAAACTGGAATCCCTGGAAAACAATCTTTCACAACAAGAACACAGCTTAAGAATCCACGTTCAAAGTATTCCCTCACATCTGAATGCAGAGATACGAAAGCAAAAGAGCAGAATCAGAAAACTGAATGAAAAGCTGGATAAAGTCCGGTTTGGTTTTCTTAACACGATTCGCATACACATTGAAACCCAACCCAAGTTGAAACGTTTTCTGGACATTTTACCCCAGCAATTGGATATTTTTGCGGAAACCAATGAAGAAAACGTATCCATCGAGGCCCTGATGGCAGACCTTTATGAAAAAGAAGGTGCAGGCAAGGTTCGCGGTGATCTCTTAATGGATTACAGACATTATGTTCGATTAAGCATCGAAGTGAAAAGAGAAGGTAATGAAGACTTTGAAAAAGTAACCTCAACCAATCTTTCAACAGGCGAATCCATCGGTGTCGGGATAGCCATTCTGATTATGGTGCTGATGAGCTGGGAAGAACAATCCCACATCACACGGGAAGATGAAACCCGGGGAAGCTTACGATTTCTTTTGCTGGATGAATCATCTCGACTTGATCAGAAAGCATTGCATACGCTGACGGAATTTTGTGAAAGCCTGGGACTTCAGCTTCTCATAGCAGCGCCCTCTGTTGAACGCACCTTAAAGGGCACAACCCACCATTTGACTCGCGGACACTTTAACGGGGTGGAGGAAGTGGTCGTCAGAGGAAGGAGAATTACTGCCGAGGCCGGAGCTTCTTGACAAGACATGTTTAGTTGTTGACAGGGCCTCGGCTCGTTTTCAATGTGGATTTGTACGGATATTGACATCTCGGTAAAATGGGGCTGGTTTGATCGCTCACCCCAATGACGGCCCCATAAGCAAACCACAATTGTTCCGTAATCCTTGGGTAATCCGGCCGCGCGGTCCATTTCAGGTTTTATATCTGCTAAATGCTTCAGGCAGAAGCTGAAAGGGAACTTTGTTTGAGAGGCAGCATGATGATAAATGTGCTTCCTTCGCCGGGAGCGGAAGTGACCTCGATAGTACCCTTGTGATTATTGGTTATAATCATATAAGACACAGACAACCCAAGACCCGTGCCTTCACCAATGGGTTTTGTGGTAAAGAACGGTTCAAATACCTTTTTTCTGACTTTGTCTTCCATACCAACGCCGTTATCACTGATACGAATTTCCACATGATCGGCGATTTTTTGGATACGGATTGTCATTGTGGGATCATCCCGGTTTAAGATTCGATCCGTCATAGCCTGGGCTGCATTTTTAAAGATGTTCAGCAACACCTGCTCAATTTCCATGGCTACACAAGGCAAGCTGGGCAGGTGGGGATCGAAAATCCTGTTGATCCTGATTTGTCTGAAATCATATTTCTTTTTCAAATCATAATCGCTTCCGGCAAACGCTAATGTCCGTTCAAACAGATCCGGCAGATTGACAATGGTCATTTCCGACTGGCTTACTCTTGTAAAATGCAACATCCGGGTTACAATGTCTGCGGCCCGTGCTCCCGATGCCCTGATTCCCTGAATATAGTGCAATATCTTTTGTTCCTCCAAAAAATTTCGGAGAGCCCCCAAATCTATGTTGAATTTTTCGGCAGCGCTGACATTTTGCTCTCTTTCAGGCGATAGTCTGCGTTCTATCATCTGGGCCGCGTGCAAAATACCCCCAAGAGGATTGTTTATTTCGTGTGCAGTACCTGCTGCCAACTCGCCAACCGACATCATTTTTTCCGATTGAATCATCAGCTCTTCCATACGAATACGTGAGGTTATATCATCAACTCGTAACACAGCGCCTTCAAAAGCAGCACTATGGATTGGGTAGATGATAACGTCATATATCTTGGGCTCACCGTGCATGGAAACATTGAGTTTCTCCAGACTGATCGGTTGCTGACTTTCTATAACCTTCTCAATATGTTGCTGGTATTGACGGAAATTTAACAATACCTCCGGGAAGAGTTTCCCTACTGCTGTTTGATAAGCGATACCGGTGACTTTTTCCGCTTCAAGATTCCACTGGGTAATCTTTAACTTGCGATTCATCACGATGATGACGGATGGCATTAAATCGATGGTGTTTTTAAGGTACATCCGCATATTTTCCATTTCCTGCTGGGCCTTTTTCCTGGCCGTAACATCTCTTAAAATGCAGCTGAAGCCGGTTGGTTTTCCTTCGGAATTTTTTACCAGGGCCCCGGAAAACTCCATAAAACCTGTACTCCCATCTTTCCGCAAATAATCGATTTCCGTCGCTTCCATCGATTCCCCGGTTTGATAAATACCTTTAAATACTTCACCAATACGTTTGACATTCTTAACGCTTAAATAATCACGATAATCCAGATCCCGTAACTCCTCATCGGAATACCCCAGGATATTTCGTAAAGCACGATTGGAAAAGAGAAACCGGCCACTGAGATCCACCTCACAAAATCCGTCTTTCATCGATTTTAAGATGGAATGGTATTTCTCTTCATTTTCTTTCAAAGCGATATCTTTTCGTTTCTCTTCTGTGATATCGATAATCAGTGCATAGGTGCCCGAAAAGCGGTTGTAGCTGTCATAATAAGGATGACCGGAAACCAGCAAATGCACGACCTGACCATCTTTGCTTTTGGCGGTAAGCTCATAGCGTGAGCTCGCTCCTTCTTCCTTGCGTTTCAGTGTTTCCTTTTCCAAAATGGCACTGTTTTCCTCATCGAGAAAATCATAGATATTCCTCCCTTTCAGCTCGTTCAGTTCGTAACCCAGTATTTTGCACATGGAATTATTCACGTAGGCAAAGGTATCATCCTCCCGTTGAATAGCCATTCCTTCGTTCATTGATTCCACCAACCGTTTATACCTTGCTTCGCTGTCTTTCCAAAACCTGGTTGATAATACCCTGTCGACTTCCAGTTTTCGAGCTTGTTTAATCATATAGGTCGAAAGGGCTATTATTACAAGCAATGAGCCAAACAAAGCGACCCTGAGTGTGCTCAACACATCCTCTATTTGCTGGTTGACATCATCGGGATAAAAACCGGTCCCGATAATCCATCCCCAGGGGTTGAATGCCTTGACAAAAGAGACTTTTGGCTTGATCTGATCAATTTTGTCCTGCCACTGCCAATGGTAGCTTACATATCCCTGCCCGGCTTTGAGTACGGTCGAAACAAAATCTCTGAACAGGTACACCCCGTTTCGATCTTTATGATAGTAAAGATCTTGCCCCTCAAGATCCTTACGATAAGGGTGCATGATCATTTTATGGTGAAAATCGTTAATCCAGAAATAATCTTTTTTGTCTGGCCCGAATTGAATGGCCCGAATGTGGGAAATGGCTTTAAATTGCGCTTCCTCAAGGGTGAGCTCTCCTGTCTGCACCTTTTGCTCATAGCTGTTCAGCAAAGACCACACTGCATTCGTCAATTCGCGAATCATCTCCTTACGAGATTCGATCAGCTTATCCTTGATCGTAGGAATCGCCAGAAAAAATGTCGATCCGACAAATAAAATGAGTGTAATCACAACAGGAAGCACCGTGCTCTGCAGCAAACTTCTAAGGTTAAATCGAGGTTGTTGAGGAGCTGTTGTGAATTCCAGACGTTGGTTTTGCATATCCTTATCGGTTGTTATTGATTTAGTACCTTAACCGTCTTTAAGGGATTTGTAAAATTGAGCCTTTTAGCGGTGATAACCTTACAGATAAGCTTTCCAGCTTGTATAAAACCTGCCGAATCCATTACCATAAAATGTATCATAAGATTTGATCTTTATAGCCACTTCTTTTGGCAGGATGAACGATCTGGTCTTGCGAATGTTCAGGTTTGATACGGTTTAACCATTTAATAAGGCAAACAATGAAAGTAATGAAATACACGGAACCCGAGTCTCAAACGTTTGATGGGGATACTGTTAAAGGTGTCACAGGTAGAATAGCCATTGGCAAGGATGATGGAGCAAACAACTTCTGCATGCGGGTATTTGAAGTGGAAAAAGAAGGGTTCACCCCCAAACACTCACACGATTGGGAGCATGAAATCTTCTTTCATCAAGGCAAGGGTGAAGTGTTTCTAAATGGAACATGGGAACCGGTATCAGCGGGATCAGTCGCCTATATCCCCGGAAACAAGGAGCACCAGATCAAAAACAAGGGCAACGAAAAATTAGTGTTTGTCTGCCTCGTTCCCGCCGGAGCTCCCGAAATGTAATAGAAATGGGGGACGTAGTTGAAATGTTGACATTTGAAAATTAAAGAGCAAATGTCAACATTTCAACTACGTCCCCCTATTCGTCGCCCCTATTGCGTATGCGAGTTCAGGCCGTTGGGGCAGCAACTTCCTTTTGATCTAAGAACCATTTGCGCTTAATCGGGTACCACAGCAGATGCTTGATGGAAAACCTGATTAGTCTGTTAAATAATAAGGACAAAAAAGCAATCAAGATTGTAATCCTCCCCGGTAACACCAAACGCAAACCCAGGGAGAGTTGAAATCTCACTTTTTGGGCAACAGTTTTTGGCGCCATTCTTTTGGCAGAAGGCCGGGGGGCATTCATCTTTGCCTGATTGGTTTCGGTCGGTCCCGGACAAATGCTGGCCGAATTCAAAAAACAACCAAGGCTTTTGCTGAAGCTGAAGATTCCGTCTTTTGTAGCCGCATAAAAGGAAGCTCCCGGATAAGAGACAAAATGACTGAGAGAGCTTGTGAATACCAGTTTGCTTCTGCTATCAAACCCGGTTTGATTGACTAATAGACGAGTTAGTAAAATCGGTGCTACCAGATTTACCTCCAGCATTTGTTTTAACTGGTTCCTTGAATTTGCAAAGAACGGCCGGGCGAAATTAATACCGGCATTGTGAAAAAAAAGCACGGGTTGCTGTGCTGGAATGAACGGACCCAATTTTTGCGATAACTGTGGATCACGAACATCTGTCGAGATAATCTCTACTGATTGATTATGTTGGGAACTTAGTTCTTTTTTTATCCTTTTAAGTCCATCGTTACATTTATCAATCAATACCAGTTTTTCAGACTTGTTTACATACTCACGTGCTAACGCTTGGCCTATGCCGTTTGCAGCTCCGGTTATCACCACGGTTTTAAAACTCATTGCTGATTTTGTATTCAACGATATCCAGCAAATAAATGTCTGAAAAAAATGGAAAATCGCCAGCGCCTGTTTAATAAATCCATCCAATCTGAATAGAAATTTGGTCTTTTTCTTTTTAACAACATGGGTAACCAAGGCATTTGCGACTCGTTCCGGAATCTTAAAACCATTCTTGGCATTGATTGGATAACCAACTTTAAGATGCAGATTTGTTGACATGGCCCCGGGGCACTTAACAAGCACCTGTAAGTTGCCCTCTTCTTCCACAGCCAGGTTCCTGGCAAAGCCCTCTAATGCCGCTTTTGAGGCTGTATACACCGAATACTCGGGAGTGCCCAGTTGGGACATGATTGAACTGATAAAGACAATGGTTCCATTGCATCTCCTCAACCACGGCAACACGATTTGTGTAAGCCTGACCGGTGCCCAAAGATTAACCTGAAAGATCTGCCTGATATTTTCTTCAGACTGCTCAGTAAACTTTCCATGGTAGCCTGTTGCTGCATTTAAGATAAAAACATCAATCTTTGAAATGTTATAAAAATGCAACAAGTCGGGAACAGACTCCAATGGTCTGTCTTCACTTAGATCGATCTGAAGGTATTTAATACGATTTCGAATTGATTTATCGACTTCACTCTCCGGTTTTCTGCCCAACCCAATGACACTCCAGTTTTTTCGAAGAAAGATCTTCGCGGTCGCTAATCCCAGGCCGTCAGTGACTCCTGTGATAAACACTGTTTTATATTGTCGTGCTTTCATAGTGTTATCCAGGTTGAGGTTCTCCGAGCTGAATGATGATAAAAATCGTGACTGTTGCTGTAAGCTATGATCAACTGTGCTTTTCGACCCGACTTAAGATTAATCTGATCCCTGATTTCCGGAGTTACGGGCACTCTGAAAACGATGGTCTGCGATGTTGAATCCCGACTGGCCGAGAGAACTTCAATTCGACTGTTTTGACGGGTGACCGGAAAGTGAAAAGGGGCTGGTCGATGCAGATCTGTTCGATGTTCCTCTACTCTAGTCCTGCCATTCAAAACACTGGCAAAAAATAGTCTTGCATTCTGCAGTCCCGACCTGTTGTTAAATCCGGCTAACACCCAACCCCGACCAGGACCTTTTACAGTCAGTATCAGGAAACTCCGTTGATGCTGCCAGCTTACCTGCATGCCAATTTTATTTACCGTTCCCGCCTGTAGCGATTTTGATGACATCATTCCCATGATGACACCCGCTATTGATACGAGTATCCCTTTTTTACTCAAACTCAACATAAGACCTCCTAATTTGGTGGACATGGTTTGAAATTTAGTAAACAATGTAGACTAATTTAAAGTAAACGGTTTTCTATCTATTAGTCAACAATGTTGACCAAAAAAATAATATGAAAAAAAATCAGCAGCTAAAGGAAATCGCAAAGACACGCCGCGATCATTTAGGGCGTTATTTATACGAACTGGATAACGCATACAGAAAAATCACAATCCCTTATATTCAAAATCATGGTTTCCCTGAATTTACACCCGGTTATCTGCAACTGCTTTCACAACTGGATGTAATGAGTGAAATTAAAACCTTGGTGTTGATTGAAAGGATGGGCATTTCCAAGCAGGCTGTAAGCCGCATGATCAAGAAGTGTGAGGAACTGGGATATATACAAAGAAAAGCGGACAAAGATGACGAGAGAAATAAAGTCATTGGTTTTTCGAAAAAAGGTGTCGAACTGATGTCTATCGCTGCTGATGCAATAAGAGAGGCTGAGGAAGATTTTCGCAAAAAAATGGGCAATGATGATTTTGATAATTTAAAGAAATTGACGGCAAAATTGTGCAAGAGAATGGGTCTCGTTGCTGTGGATTCAGAATTTGACTAATGATGCATCTATAATCGCTAATCGTCTTCTAATGACGGACATGCTATAACAAGAGGCGTAGTTGACAAATGGATATTCGAAAAAGAGTGACAAAGCAAATGTCAACTTTTCAACTACGTCCCCTATTTGAGATAAAGTACCATGCCCAAACACTCAAAAAAGCAAACCATACCTCAAGAACGAACCAAAACTATTCGGCAGGAGATGATTGACTTACTGAAAGGAGAAAAACTCTCTTTGCGGGATCTTTCCCAGATGGTTGGCAAGTCGGAAAAAGAGGTTTCCGTGCATTTGTCACAAATTGGAAAATCCATGAAGTTGGAAATGGAGGGGCCGGAGTGTATAAAATGCGGTTTTGTTTTTGAAAGAAGAGGTAAAACCAAGAAGCCGGGTAAATGCCCGAAGTGTCAGAGCACACGCATTTCGTCTCCGTTGTTTACGATTCGGGATTAGCGTTTTCAGCTTCCTGCTGTTCTCTCTCCAAACGTTTTGCCTCTGCTTCAGCCCTTTCCTTGGCTATTAACATGTCGTTCCAACGCTTTTCCAAGCCACTAAGGCTGTCTTTACCCTTAAACTTTTTATACAGCAGGGTTAGCTGTGCATAGACATTTTTGTCCAATTTCATCTCAAATGCCGTCTCAAGGAACTCTATGGCTTGCTGATACTTCTGCTGCTTAAGCATCATTTTGGCTTTGATGATCAGGGCCGTTCGCATCCTGTCCTGCTCTTTTTCCTTTTCGGCGTTCAAGATTCCTTCGGCCTCTTCCAAAAGCAAATTGGACTTTTTTATGCTGTTTAGTTGCCTGTAGGCACTTGACGCCTTTTTCAAAGTCTCGGGCAACCTGAACACCGAAAGTGCTTTTTCGTATTGTTCCACGGCAGGGTGGTACTTTTTTTCCGTCATCAGACTATCTCCTTCCGAGACAAACCCATCATGTATCTGCTGCAACTCGGCCTTGCCGGCTTCAGATTCGGGATCGATCTTCAGGACTTCCCGAAAAGCGTAAATCGCTTCTTCAATCAACCCCTGTTCTTTATGGATAGTCCCCATCTTAATCCAAAGCTCCGGGTCTTTGATCTCACTGGATGCAATAGTATAGAATTCCAACGCCTGTTTAAGCTTGCCCTGCTTATATAGCTGGTTTGCCTCCTTAAGCAGGTCATGCATATTATAAATTCCATTGGATTTTTTTAATAGGTCGGCAGTCTTTATGAGGTATTTGACGGACAAAAAACTATTCTTTGCTTTTCTGTAGATCAATCCCAAATTAACATTGTAGTAACGATTAAACTCATTTTCACCGAGGAACTGAATCAGCAACTCAATAGCTTCTTTTCGCTGTCCTTTCTGATCCAAAACAAGGGCTTGTAATAATCCCTTGGTGGGAATGGTTTTCTCGTCCAGATGCTGAAGAGCTTCTCTTGCCGCTTCCGCTTTTCCGTTTTCAACCGCGTAAATTGCGAGATTGTAGCAATGTTTGATACGATTGTCGGCATCTGCGCTCATTTGGAGTTTGAATTCGTTGCAGATATCATCCTCATCAATTTTATCCGCGGCCAGTTTTAGCTTTTCGATTTCCTGATCCAATACCCGAGCTTGCGGTAAACCTCCTTCTTCTGTTGCTTGATCCCGTTTCACCATCAATTCCTGAATTTTTTCTTTGCTTATCTGTGCTTTGGATCGTTTGGCACTCTCAGTTATGGATTCCACCGGGTTTATGTTATTCATGTAGCCCGGCATGACATAACCTTTGATGTTCCGGAATTGATTGACCGCGTTCATGGCTTTGTCGTCATACAGTTCCGATTTAACTTCGGCTGCTGCAAGATTATAGAAAGCCATGGCAAAGTTTTTGTCGATCTTTAAGGCGGTTTGATACAGTGCTTTCGCCTGTTTAAAATCTCCGTTCCGACGGGCAAAATTCCCCAGCTTGTTCGCCAGCTCGCAATCATCCTTTTTGTGCTTTAGCATGTTTAAACCAACAGCCAATGCTGCTTCCAACTCACCAGAAGATGCTGCTTTATCCAGTTCCCCCATTAACTTGGGGTATACTGCCTCAAAATCAAGTTCCATTGCCTTTCCAAACTCAACCATGGCTCCATTATACATTTTCTGGGCCAGTTGCTGGGTTCCGGCTTTCAGGTGCTTCTCCACCCGTTCCTGAATTTTTGATTCTTTACTTTGTAAGATATCTTTAAGCATAGCGGACTCTTGCTGGGCTTTTGTCAGATCGCAAATCGATATAATGACACTAGTGTATCATAATAGAGATCATTATAACACAAGAAGTTGTTTATTCACACCAATCACTCCAAACCACGGCGTAGTTATCTATGCCGCCATCATCAGCAGCTCCGACAGAGTATAATAAAACTGCTATACGACCGGCTGTGCGGTACTGTAAAATAAAAACGGATAAATACAGCTTCGGACCCATCAAATAGGAGAACCATGCTGACAGGCACCTATAAAAAATTTCATGAGGAACTTAAGCAGTTTATTCCCGAAAAGGACATTATCACCAATCCGTTATGGACCTTGGCTTATGGAACCGATGCGAGCTTTTATAGATTAGTACCTAAAATAGTTGTCAATGTACAAAACGAAGAACAGGTTATCCGGTTGTTAAAATGCGCCGGGAGGATGAAGCTTCCGGTAACGTTCCGTGCCGCCGGAACCAGCCTTTCCGGCCAATCGATAACAGACAGCATACTGGTTCGTCTCGGACAGGACTGGCATCATCATCAAATCCTGCAACAGGGAGAAAAAATCAAACTCGAACCCGGCATTATCGGAAGTCAGGCCAACAGGTTTCTTGCTTCTTATGGCAAAAAAATCGGTCCTGATCCAGCCTCGATTGATACGGCAAAAATCGGTGGTATTCTGGCAAACAACGCCAGTGGAATGTGTTGCGGGGTCGCTCAAAACAGCTATCAAACCATCGATAGTATGCGAATTGTGTTTCTCGACGGTTCCGTTGTGGATACGGCCGATGTTCAAAGCAAAAAGCAATTTCAACTGGATCATCCCGAAGTTTTGGACAAGCTGACTTCGCTTCACCGGAAGGTTATCTCCGATTCAAAGCTCAAAGAAACCATTGAGCACAAGTTTAAAATTAAAAACACTACGGGTTACAGTCTTAATGCCCTGGTGGATTTCGAAGACCCTTTTGAGATCATGCAACACCTGATGATCGGTTCGGAAGGTACTCTGGGATTTATCTCCGAGGTGGTTTACAAAACGGTCACCGAACATGCCCACAAAGCCAGTGCTCTGATATTGTTTCCGGATATGAAAACGGCTTGTCAGGCAATCCCGGTCCTGAAAAAAGAAGAGGTAGCAGCGGCCGAACTGATGGACCGGGCCAGCTTGCGTTCTGTAGAAGACAAACAAGGAATGCCCGAGTATTTGAAAACGCTCGATCCTGAGGTCACCGCCCTGTTAGTTGAAACCAGGGCCGGCAGTCAAAACAATCTGGACCGCCAGATCAAATCAATCATCAAGGGCCTCGGCCCTTTTCAGACAATACAATCCGTTGAGTTTACCGATCAACCCGGCGAGTTCTCCAAACTCTGGAATATTCGTAAAGGTTTGTTTCCTGCCGTAGGAGCGGTGCGTGAAACCGGTACCACGGTCATTATTGAAGATGTGGCCTTTCCCATTGAGCAACTGGCAAGTGCGGCGTTGGATCTACAGGAACTGTTTTTAAAATATGATTATACCGAAGCAATAATTTTTGGTCATGCCCTGGAAGGTAATCTCCATTTTGTATTCACCCAGGATTTTTCAATAGACAAAGAAATTAACAGGTATCGGGATTTTATGGCTGATGTCGTAGATCTGGTTGTGGAGCAATACAAGGGATCATTGAAGGCGGAACACGGAACCGGTAGGAATATGGCTCCATTTGTTGAAAAAGAATGGGGTTCGGCTGCATTTCAGTTAATGAAAGAGATCAAAGCTTTATTCGATCCGGAGAACCTGCTGAACCCGGGAGTAATCTTGAATGATGATCGGGAAGCCCACCTAAAGGATTTAAAGCCTCTTCCGGCGACCAATAAAATAGTCGATACCTGTATTGAATGCGGGTTCTGCGAGCCTGTCTGCCCTTCCAAGGATTTGAGTTTCACTCCTCGCCATCGTATTGCGGGTAGGAGAGAGATCAGCAGACTGGAGAGAATGAACAGCAATCACGAAAAGTTGCAGCAGCTCATTAGATCCTACCAGTACCCGGGGATAGATACCTGTGCAACAGACGGATTATGCGCCACCCGATGTCCGGTTGGTATCGATACCGGTAAACTGGTAAAGCAATTAAGACAGGAAGCAAACAGTGATTTCGCCGCAAGGGTAGCAAGATGGACCGATACCAGGTTTTCCACCATCACCAGGACTGCCGGCGTTTCCCTCTCTATATTAAAACTGATGCAAAAATTGCTGGGTCCCGGGATTTTGGGAGGCGCAAGCAAACTGGCGAGAAAGTTGTCCTTCAATAAACTACCAGCCTGGAACAAGAGCATGCCGGGAGGCGTTCCAAAAATCGGGAAACCCAGCTTTACAGGTAATAGAGACTTGCGGGTTGTCTACTTTCCCAGTTGTGCCAGCCGCACCATGGATATTGGCAGTTCCGGCTCAGTCAGCGGCGAAGCATTACCCCAAACGACCGTGTCTCTTTTAAACAAAGCCGGTTATAATGTTCTGCTTCCTGACAATCTGGACAGTCTTTGCTGCGGACAAGTATACGAATCCAAAGGGTTTTTAGAGCTGGCGGACAAGAAAAGAGCTGAGTTAGTCGATTATTTAGCTGACGTTTCCAAGGACGGAACGTTGCCCATTCTGTTCGATACCAGCCCTTGCTTATTCAGGGTGAAACAGGAGACCGAGTCTTCTTTCCAACTATATGAGCCCCTGGAATTTGTACTTTCATTTCTGGCAGATCGACTGACATTCAGACAATTGGATAAAACCATTGCCCTGCATTTGACCTGTTCTTCCAGAAAAATGGGTCTGGAAGACGAGTTGATCCGGTTGGCAATGCTTTGTGCCGACAAAGTGGTAGTGCCGGAAGAAATATACTGTTGCGGATTTGCAGGTGATCGGGGTTTTAATTTCCCGGAACTAAACGAAAGTGCCCTTGTGAGCTTGGCGGATCAGGTAAAGGATTGCGACGAAGGATACTCAACCAGCGTGACCTGCGAGATAGGGCTTGCTTTGCACGGCAAGATCCCATATCGCTCCATTCTTTACCTGGTTGACGAGGCGACGAGTTCAAAGCATTCCTCCGAGGGTTAACACCCTGGGCTGTTATGGAATTTGCCTATCGGCAAATAAGTAAAATTATAAGGATTTGGACCCGGATGACTCGGTTTTATTGGATGAATAAAGCAACTATTCCAAACCATGAGTAATCATCCCACAATCCCGTGACACTTCTTCGATTTTTTCCCACTCCCACACCAACAGGGATCATTTCGTCCGGGTAGTTCCGGTTTTTTCTGAACGCCGTCCAGGTAAAACCACTGTCCGTTTTCTTTCAAAAAGCGTGATCGTTCCTGCATGGCTCCTAGTCTTTCCTCTTTGAATATAGCCAGGAATTCAACTTCTCCCTGCTCATCCGCCTGTTGCCCTCCGGCAGTATTCAGGATTGAAAGAGATAGCCAATCACTTGATTCGGCTGTTTTTAATAAACTCTGTCTGCTGATTTCATGTCGTTTGGATGGATGCCAGGTAGCGATGAGATAATCGATTTCGCTTTTGGCAAAGGCAGAAAACCTGGATTTCATTAGCTGTTGAGCGGTTTGTGCAACAGCAGTTCCGGAAATCAGTCTTTCACAACATTCTGAATAGTTGATTTTACTGCCACAAGGGCAGGCTGGTTCATCAGTCATTAATAGTTTTCAAAGCTCGGTTCAGGCAAATTCCCCCAATTCGCGATAGCAAAACAGGTAGTTCCCATGATCGATATCCACAATCAACTCACCACCTCGATTCTGGGCATACTCCACACATCCGGGGACCTCGCAATCCGTATGGCATTCGCTGACACCATGGGGAGATTCCTTATCCCGGATTTTATCATACCAGGATAAAAGAACAGGTTTTTCCAATTGCCTGGCCGCCGTTTCCTCAGCCAAACCTTTTGCACTCGCAAAATCGAGAAACTCTTTATCAGACTGAAGTTCAATCGTTTTCATTTCGGCTTTGAGGTAAGTGGAAACCTAAATAATCAAAATACGATCTGAGATTACCATCAGGCTTCGGTTTAGTAAACGCTGTCAAACAATGGAATAAAACATGAATTTTTCAGGTTTTTTCTAATTAAAATAGTTAGTTAGAAATCTATGTCGTTCCTACGGAACTCAGTGAAGCTTTGGTATCACTTACCAGCGGTTTGCACCGCTGGCTACTATTATGACATCCCTCCGGGATTATTCCTACAGTGAATGATCCTTCCTAATATTCAAACGATTATTAATACAATAAAGATCATTTCCTATGAGCTCCTAACGCAACCCCCAGTAGTTAATACTGGACTCAAAAAAAGCTCCGGAGGAGCGAAATATAGTAGCCAGCGGTTTCAACCGCTGGTTTAACACCCTCTCTACCTCTAAAGTCCCATAGGGACGAAACAAAACACAATAGATAATACCGCGGGTAGACTTAAAAAAAATATTTCATACAGTTACATGGAATGTCATAAATAGAAAATCAGAAATCGGCCACCCACTGGTAACCGATAACTGATAACTGTCCTTAATATTCCTTTAAAAACTCTCCCAGAATATTGATATTTTTTTTCTCAATAACCTTGTCAAAAATTTTGTCTTTAATGTCTCGTGGAAGCAACTCAATGCTTTTGGTGGTTGCCGTATCGAATTTGGCCGTGGGAAAAACCTGAAGAATTTTATCTTTTTGTTTATCGTCGGCGAACACCATAATCACCTTCATTCCCGCCAGTTTTTCCTCGCAGATATCGGCTAATCCTGCATTCTGCAGTTTTTCAAATCTTTCTTCATTTACCCAGATATTGATGGGATATTTACCTTCTGCCATAATTTGTCTCCTATGCTAAAGGTGGGATTTCAAAAACCGGGGTTCGTTTTTCCAGGTACTCTTCGGTAACAAAAGGCGATCCAAATCCGTATTTATCAGCACATTCCAGCACCAGGTCAAACACTTCCGGCCTGAAAATCAAACGAGGAGGTTTTACGCCATCCTGCACAATACTGCGAATCAGGGTTCCACTGAACTTTTGTTGTTCTTTGCCATGATCACAAAGCCCCTCCGATGTGATTTCCCCGCAATGAGGGCAGTAAAGCCAATTCATGGAATAAACCGGGGTAATATTCAACTCGTCCTGAACCGTCGCCAACAGATTATGTGCATCATAAGCACCATAGTAGGAACCGACACCCGCGTGATCCCTGCCAAACATGTGGTGGGTTAATCCGAGATTGGTTCTGAGGGCTGCATGGAAGATTGCCTCCCGGGGTCCTGCATAACGCATATCCCAAAAGGTAAGAGAAGTGAGGTGATTGTGATCTCCGAAGTATCCAGATTTACGCAATTCATCCTGGGTTAGAATAATCGCCTCATCAATGTAGTCTCCCTGCCTTTTCTCGCCGATGATGGCATTCACCAGCACCCCTACCAGGGGTTTTTCAATAGGCAGTTCGGCATAAGATTGAAACCAGGCTCCCTTCATCAGCCACTCATGCCCCGTATGGGGAACATTTCTGGTCTGGTGAGCCACTATGCGTTCCCACCCCTTTTCTTTGAAGCGTTTCCTCATTTCCAGAGGGGGGATGAAATAGGGATCGTACGGGGGATTGATTTTAGGACGATTGATCAGAGTAATAGTGCCCCCGATAAAATTATCCTTGTATTTATAGGTTCTGGCGCAACCCGGGTGTTTATCTTCATCGGTTCCATAAACCGCTTTCGCCATTTTCTTTTTGTCATATTGAAAGATCTCCTTTACCTCAAAAACAGCCATGGGATTGCCATGGAAGGTTAACACCACATTGCTGCCTCCTTTGATGCCATACTCCTCCAACTCCCGTTTATCCATGTCGAAGATAATCGGGATACTCCATACCGTTCCATCAGCCAGTTTCATCGAGTTACAGACTGAATCAACATCGTCTTTACCCATGAACCCCTGAAGAGGTGAAAAATAACCAAACGCTATATCGATAACTTCATTAGCCAGTTGACTGCGAATCGGAACCTGCTTTAATCCTTCTATTTTTTTTGAAACCTTACCGGGATCCATAATTCGCTCAACAATTTCTTTGCCGCCATGTCCAACTTCACCCATGTTTACTCCTTGGAATTGTAAAACCCGGATAAAGCTTTCAGTGGACAGAGGTGTAGATAACTGATCGGAAAGTATTGGTAGCGAAGGATAATATTACCGAAATAAAAGCCGGCTTGTTATAAAACGGGGAAAAGACTGCCCGTCAAGAATATGTACACCTACATGCCGATCAGATCTGAATGCACTATCCAGGTTTGGTTTTTTTAAAAATCGTCATGACCATGGTTACGAAATTCTCAACACAGGGGCGATATACTGCAGACCTGATATAACCCTCTATCCGTTGTCACTGGTGCTACTTGGACACTAAAATCATAAAAGGTCTGCTACTGGAAGTCAAAGATTAATTAAATCCAAAACTTAATGAATTAGCTTTTTATTTACAGGCAATTCCAACGCGGAAATCAACCTGTTCACAGCAAAACGAATGTTGAAGGAGTCAGTACCTCCCCGGTTAATCCGCATAGTATCCGGATTATGGATCTGTTTTTATCAAGCTCCATCTAACCGCAGAAAAGGCCATCTATTGCAGATCCGGATTAATCTATGTTTTGTTTTCATTTTATTGCCGTTTTTGATAAAGTACAGTCCTGGAAAATAAATGTGCTGTCTATTGAGATTTTCTAACAAAAGCAATTAGTTATATTTTGTTGGAATTCATATGGGGTGAACAATATGCCGGGAAAGAACGAAAGAAAATTTAACCTAAAGGAGTTTCGGGCAATTTCGCTTGCTATTTCTACATATGAAGATATGCAACTACTGCTTCAGCATATAGTGGAAGGACTCTGTCGGACCTTCAACATAAAGGGAAGCAGCATCTTGCTTTATGATGAAGCGGAGAAGCAGCTCTTCAGGGTGAGCAGCTACGGATTGAGCGATTCCTATATACAAAAGGGAGCGCTTTACATGAATGATGAATATGAGGATTTTAAAAAGGGCAAAACCATATTACATGACAACTTATCTGTAGATCCTCGAATCCAGTATGCCGAAGCAAATGCCAACGAAGGAATCGTATCTATCCTGTCGGTCCCCATCAAATACAGGGCTTCGGTTATCGGTTTGTTAAAAATATATCACAGTGACGAGATGACAGTGTGCGAGGAAGATGTGGAATCGATCAAGGTGATGATGAAACAGCTCGGAGTAGTGATCGAGCTTAACGGCATGAAAAATTTCATCGATATGATTAAAGCAGCCATGGAACATCTCCCGGGTAGAATTATTGAAGGTTAGGATATTATGGCGAACAGGATCGTGACCGATACTACAGAATTCGACAGGATCGAATATAAGGATATTATCGAAATCGGCAACAGGCAATATTCGGTGATTAGCGATGCCAAGGAGATGCGATTTGGTATTGAAGACCCGAAATTCTGGGTCAAACGGGTATACGATCTGGAAAGCAAGGAAAGAAAGATCATCAAGCTCGTGTTTTATGAATCCTTTATCACGACCCTGGCCGGTATCAAGATTAATTGTTTCAGGAGTCCGTTAAAAGAAGCAAATATTCTTGAGTTGGTCAAAGGCCACCCGTCTTTCATGCAAGGCCAGGCTTATGATGATGAAAAAGGCAACAATGTTCGTATTCTGGATGTGGTTAGGGGGCAAAACGTCTTTGTTTTTGTGGAATCACTGCACATGAAACATGAGCAATACTTTCATGAAGTCGTGCCCAGTCTTCTCACAAAAATCATCAAGGCTTTTGAAGCGATCATGTTTCTCCACAAAAATGGATACAGGCACGGGGATATCCGTAATGATCATTTAATCATGGAAAGGTCCTCCGGGAATTATGTTTGGATCGATTTTGATTACGATTTTGAAACCTCGGAGAACCCATTCAGCCTGGATTTATTCGGCATGGGCAACATTCTGCTTTATGTTATCGGTCAGGGGTTTCATCTTTACTATTCCATTAGCCATGATGAACAGAAATATGGAGACTTGCGTAATAACATCACCAAGGAAGACTTTTCAATCCTGGAGCCTTCCCGGTTTTTAAATCTAAAAAAGTTTTATCCTTATATTCCAAAACTATTAAACGACATCCTGATGCATTTTTCGGAGGGTGCCGATATCTATTACGAATCTTCATATGAATTGATTGAAGACCTAAAACGGTGTGTATATTCCATATTTTAGCCTGGGGAGGTCACATTGAAAAATAAGATCCTGGTAGCGCTGAGCGATTCCGTGATATCCCAATCGGTGTTGGATCAATTGATTGGAATGGATTTCAGTCGCAGCGACAATTCAATCACTTTGCTTCATATTTTTCGTAAAGCCACAGCGGAAGAGACATTGATGGGGAAAAAATTCTCCGCCGAACAACAACCCCGCATGCTGCAAATGTTGCAGCGAGCCAAGCACCAACTGATTGACGCAGGGTATGCCGGGGACAACATCGAGATCAAACTCGTTACCGAACAATACCCTACGGTGGCCGACGGCATTATCAACCAGTGTCAGTCTGAGCATTACCATATGGTGTTTATCGGCAGGAAACAGATGTCGAAATCAGAAGAATTTGCTCTTGGAGATATCAGTGTTAAACTAATACGAACCCTTGAAAACGCAGCAATTATTGTTGTTAAAACCGGCAAAAGCGTTTCCCGTTGACACTTTTCGTCCTTTTTTTTCTGACAAAACAGAATTAGCTTTTTACTAACAACCAGGTGCTGGTTTCTTCCTTTTATCGTAATTCACCTCTTAATATCCTCCATTCGTTCCGGGCAGTTTCAACCCCCAACCCTTGTTTTTTTTTGTTGCCGAGCCGCAGTAAATGGCCCATCCTTTCAAAAGAGCTGAAAAATAGATATACCAGTCACAACAATCGTCAATCCGGAAAGCGATAACCAGCTTTTTAGCACATCACCGGGAATGCAAAGCATTTTAATTGTCTTATCACAAGAACAAAAAACAGGGGGAATGAACCTATGAGTGACAAATCTTTTAAAGCACTGGTAGCTAATGAAACAGAAGATAACACCTACAACCAGGTAGTATCAGACCGCAACATCGAAGACCTTCCGGCCGGAGACGTTCTGGTCCGCGTTCACTATTCATCTTTAAATTACAAGGATGCCTTATCAGCAACCGGCAACAAAGGTGTCACCAGAAAATATCCCCACACCCCGGGTATCGATGCTGCGGGTGTAGTTGAAGAATGCGCAAATGGTGAGTTCCAACCCGGAGACCAGGTGATTGTCACCAGTTACGACCTGGGAATGAACACCTCCGGAGGATTTGCCGATTACATTCGCGTACCGTCAGAATGGGTTGTGCCCTGCCCGAAAGGGTTGAGTCTGAAAGAGGCCATGACTTACGGTACAGCAGGCTATACCGCGGGTCTTTGTATCGAAGCCCTATTAAGATCCGTCAAACCGGAAGACGGCGAGATTCTTGTCACCGGTGCCTCAGGAGGGGTTGGCAGTGTTGCCGTTGCAATCCTGGTTAAGTTGGGATTTGAAGTTGTTGCTGTCTCAGGAAAAGCCAATGAAAAGGAATTTTTTGAAAAGCTGGGTGTCAAAGAGGTGATCAGTCGTGAAGATGCCTCCGATTCTTCCGGCAGGCCGGTATTAAAATCAAGGTGGGCAGGCGTTGTGGATACCGTTGGTGGTGAAATCCTAGCTACAGCTGTAAAAACTGCCAATTACAATGCCGCTGTCACCTGTTGTGGGATGGTTGCTTCTCCTGATTTGCCCTTGAACGTATTCCCGTTTATTCTCCGCAATGTCCAGCTGTTGGGAATTGATTCGCAGAATACACCAATGGCTTTAAGAAAAACGATCTGGAACAATCTGGCCGACGAATGGAAAGTGGAGCAGCTGGATTCCCTGGTCCGGGAAATCGGGTTGGAACAATTGCCGGAATACATTCAAAAGATTCTAAAAGGGCAAATCAAGGGACGGACGGTTGTTAAGCTAGGTTAACCGACTGTATCGATGCTGCAAGCTTCGCATCTCATGACCTGGAATCCATTTGCAACTAATTGAAATAATTAATGGACCCCGGATCAACAGGCTGTGTCACAATAGAAAAACCTATGATTTTTCCAAGAACCGTAGGATGGG
>JANQLH010000404.1 GCA_028280735.1 SAR324 cluster bacterium
TATCCTACATTCTGATTAAAACTTAGACTGATGAGTTAAGATTTTCTGTTTTGTGAAACTCCTGAATCTTCCAAAAAAAATACCTTTCCGAAACTTCCACGCTGAAAAGCGCAACAAAACTAGAAATGAACAGCATTTCACAAAACAGTAAATCTTAAATCTAAGATCATAACTCTAAAATTCCAGTTATTACATCGACCGCAGGTCAATGTAATAACTGGAACCAATGGTTTTTTTGGCTTTTTTCTTCACTTCCGAGGCGATGGAAACCAGTTGACCGTATGAACTGAAATGGCGGTTACTGTTGCTGACAACAGCGATAGAAAGGGACAGCAGATGGAAATTTTGGGATTCTCCTTTGCGGTTGATACTTGTGTAAAAGCCGCTGCGCACAGATATATCGTCGTGAAATTCCTTAATTTTATGATCGAAGTTTTCAATGATGTTATGGCACAACACCTCGATATCCTGGTTACGGCAGATTGCCACAAAATCATCCCCACCGATATGACCGATAAAGCCTTTTAAATCCCAGGCGCTCAGTTGTTCTTTCAAAAAATTACCCAGAAAGCGCAACACACGGTCTCCCTGTTCAAATCCGAAATTATCGTTAAACGGTTTAAAGTTATCCAAATCGAAATACAAGACGGTAAAGATCTGGTTGCGATTTAAGCGATGGAGAATTTCCTCTTTTATTAAATTGTTACCCGGCAAATTACTTAACGGATTGGCCTGGGTTGCCATGTTTATTTTCTGTTCGGTAATTCGTTCCAGCAAATGGTGTATTTTCACTACTCCCAGGTAGGATTCATTGTAGGTGATAACAACCGCGTCATAAATCTGGTTCTCATCTCTTTTCACCACATTTCTGGAAACATCTTCCAGCAAGGCTCCCGACTCAAACACCATAGCAGATTCCATTACCTCGGAAACCTGCTTGCGACTGAAAAGATCGTAACCGAACCGTTGTCCCAGTTTAAAAAAGAGTCTGCTTTTATTGATTATGCCGAGGGGAATATGGTTTTCAACGACCGGAAGACAGGTGAGGGAATGGTCCTGTTTAAAGCGATCGATTACATCTGAAACCGGCTGGGTGGAAAGTACCGGCTCAACAACCTGAACCAGGGATTCAACACAATTACTGATATCCTTGTTTAACCAACACAATTCCGGAGTTTCTTGTAGCTTTCTGATTCTATTATCAGCCTTTTCCGAGATTGGAGGAACCTCCGGCTCCGGATAAGCCAGGTAATATCCCTGTCCGAAATCGACCTTTAGGGATATCAGCAGGTCCAATTCCCGTTCGGTTTCGATACCTTCCGCCACTACAAAAGAGTTGATTTTATTGCAAAAGGGAACAAACGCTTCGATAAGCATTCGTTTTTTGGGAGACTTATCAATGTTAGAGATCAGGGATCGGTCGATTTTGACCATATAAGGCTCAATATGGGTGAGCATCTTTAATCCGGTATAACCAGCTCCCAGGTCATCAATCGCTATCTTGAACCCTTGTCTGCGATAGTACTCAACGGTTTGTTCAAACAGAATATGATCTTTAATAAAATGCCGTTCCGTTAATTCCAGAATGACTTTGTCCCTGTAATCAAACAGTTCATCCACCAGGTTCGAGGTGATTCCTTCTTCATGCTCCTTGCATTTCAAAACAGAAGGACAGACATTGATTGTTATCGGTACGTCAATTTTTTGTAAATGAGCATTAATCAACGCTTTTTTCCGGCACAGCTTTTCCAGCCTATACGTTATATTGCAACGCTGGGCCTCTTCAAACAGATCATCAAGATTGGTGATAGGTGAAGGCCCGATAACTCTGCTCAATGCCTCTACAGCAAATGTTTTACCTGTCTGCAAATCAATGATGGGCTGAAATACCGTAGTAATTCGCTCATTTTCAATGATATCGGTTAAAATCTCATAACCGGAAGGATGCATCGGAAGACGGTTTGCTGGTGTAAATGTCTTGATTAACGCAGTACTCCGCATGTTCTTTACCTTTGGTTTTTGCTTACTCCTAGCAACAATAATCCAATCATCATCCACTCTTATCTTTAAAAAAATGTCAGACAAATGTTAAATGGCTGACATAAGCTATTTTGGATCTAGGATTCAGGATATTCAAATCCTGCAAGGCTTTTCACTTCCAATTTCCGACAGCATTTTGACAAGGCGGAACAGAACGCGTTGGCAATCCGGATAGTCTGCCAGGGATATCAATAATGGAGTACTGTTAGCAGTGTCAGAACGGAAAATCGTTAAACCTTTGTCCAGCCTCGTGCCGGGTACCGGAACTCAGCCCGAGGATCAACGTGCTGTCAGCCGTCAGCTTTCAGCTAAAGGCATTACTAAGACAAGCAAAAACTGGTTAGGAGCTGATCGCTGAATTCTGAACTTCGAAACGCAGGCTGCCTTTAAAGCTTTTATTGGTGAGGGCTAAACTGGTTTTCGCTCAGACATCAGTTAAAAGACCTTTCAAATCTCTCAATAACAAAATGTTACTTCCTAACCTATCTTTCGGGAGAAAACCATGCTTGGTGAAAAGCTAATTGCAGCAGGAATAATTACCCAGGGGCAGTTGGATGAGGCGTTGGCGGAACAAAAAAGCTCCGGGAAACGACTTGGTGAGACTCTGGTGGATAAAGCTCTGAAATATCGTTTGAAGAGGAATCTTTGCAAACATGATTAGAAATATCGATCTATGGCCATCCTTTCATGAAGAATTCTGACAATCTCTAAAGAACGTTTTTTCCGGGGACGATAAAAGATTATGTGTTTTTGATGATGAAAGCAGCGATAACCCTTTCTGATTTCATCTACGGCAATACCCAAACCCGGTTGACTGACAAGGTTGATAAACTGTTTTTCCAGATTACCCAGGTATTTATTGGCTTGCTCAATTCCCCAGGTTTCAAATGTGTAAAACCAGATTTCTACAAGGTCAGTATCAGCTTCGGGTGTAAGTCGATAGCCAGGATTCATGACTTTCTATATTTTTCGTTTAATTCGGCAGCTATATCTTGAACATTTCGTTGACTGAACTTCCCCGATTCCGCTTGTTCAGCCCCTTTCGCCACTTCAGCTTTCAAGCGTTCCAATTTTAACTGCATGAACAACTCCTGGTTCAATTCCATAAACCTCAAGGCTTCACGAATTACCTCACTGGCATTGTTATATAATCCTGATTCAACTTTTGATTTAACAAGCGCTTCTAACTCCGGTGTCAAAGAAATGTGCATATCGATACCTCCTTGGCAAAGGTTAAACACCCTCTACAAAGATTGTCAAACTTTGTATTTTAGATGGGGGCACCAAAAAAAACCGGGGACGCTTTTTTAACTCAACACTATTCCGGGCACTAAAACTTAATCATTTGAATTTCCTGTCTCTCCTACGGGGCTCTGGAAAGTGCTCTTGTATAGCAAAGTCTCCAACTAATTAATAGTGAACAAACTGCTTCCAAGGTGAACTTAGCCGTCATCATCCAACAGTTTTGAAGAATGGTTGACCATGCAATTAAAACCCGAAGGGCGGCATCATAGTAACCGGCGGTTTTAACCGTTGGTATTCAGACTCAAGGTATTCAAGGCCCGTAGGGACGACACATAACATCAAAAGAGAACGGCTGTCGGAAATTCCGGAACTTTTTGGTGCACCCATTTTAGATTTACAGCTTGTGAAAGCGGAACTTTCAATAATGAACTGCAGAAATGTTTACACGCTATCTGCCAACAGCCGATAGCTGACAGCCGCCCTAAGACAAATGAGCAATCATTTTGCTGCGAATGATTGACCAGTCTTTTTTACCGGCAGAGCTTTCATCAATAATGAGATGGTGGAAGGGGTATTTCAGTTGGCCCGGATGACGAACGATCTTGTGCACTGTCCATTGTTTCAGATGATGATTCTTAATCTGGGAGACCAGTTTTCGATAAGAAACCAATTCGTCGTTTTTATCAATAAAGATAACGGTAGGAATATTCAGGGTGTCATTCATTTTGCTTTTGTAGTTATGCAGGGCTTCCAGCAATGAGAGATAACCCGCAATCGGAGTTCCCCTGTTTGCCCTGTAATTAGACGGAGAGAGACTCGGGACTACCAGGCCGGGGAAAAGATAAAGCAGCTTGAAAAAAGGAACGCGGATTCTGTGCGTTGCAATAGCTGGAGCAAACAGGATCATTTTGTCAAAACCGTGATTCTTTAGTGAGACCATCAAATTGCATCCCATCAGACCGCCTAATGAATACCCCACAAAATACCTTGGACAGTTTAACTCGTTTGCCTTGTCAATTACCTGTTGATATGCTCCTTCGATTTCCGATTTCCATTGGCCATAAGTTACTCTCCTGAAAGAATTCAGGCGTGCCCTCTCTTCGTTTTCGCCGGAAGTCTTATCAAAGTTTTCTCCATGACCTTTTAATGAAAGCAGCAAAACTTCCAGTTTAATGCTGTTTAACACGGCCACGATACCCTTCATCCTTATCGGATTCAGATTAAGGCCATGAACCACCAAGACCACACCATGTGATTTTTTCCCTGAATCCTGCGGGAACCAGCTTGTCACCATAATTACGAGATAACATTTCAGTTTAAAAACAGACCTTTTGCCTGGGCCCTGTTTGGTTCATATAAAGGGCTTAATTCCGGATTCAAAAGACTGTCAGTTGTCGGCTGCCTGTTGTCGGCCTGTGAAATAAGTACCCGATTTGTTTTTTCCAGTTTTTTTTTGTTCGCATTATATTCAAAAAAAACCACAAATACCAATGCAGAAATATCCGCCAATCAATTAACCAACTTCGAAGAGTTTACAGTTTTTTGATGCACTGATTACAGCTTGGGCTGTTAAAGATGTAAAACTTAAAAAAAATCATACACTAACAACAAGTCCACCGGAACCTGCTGAAACATTTTGCATTTCTTATACATAGAATTGCATCAAACCTTTAAGGTAATGGGATTCAGGGTATTTTACATTTTCTTTACAAATATTTGATAGCTTTAAGCCTATTATGTTTAAACTTAAAGATAATAGACGATTGTAACGTTTTCGAGGTGATGATTTAACAGAAATGACTACAAGTAACATCAACATGGTGATTGTCGGCGTTAATTTGGATTTGCCGGCCAGTCATGAGTGAAGGTTTCGCTTTCTGTTTCCTCAGATCCGACATTTGAGATTCACCGAATCCTTGTTATCTCAACTGATAAGGTATTCATGCGTTATTTATTTGGAGTATTGCTGACGGTTTTAGTGGTGTTTTCTTTGGTCGGATTGACCAAAGAGCCTATTCATGGGGCAGGGGCTTCATTCCCGTTTCCCATCTATTCATCTTGGGCATTTCAATATCACAAGGAAACCAACTTGCGAATCAACTATCAATCGATCGGTTCCGGTGGAGGCATGCACCAGATTTCCAGTCGAACGGTTGATTTTGGGGCATCAGATGATCCGCTTCAGCCGTCGGCCCTGGAAAAGAAAAAGCTGCTTCAATTTCCGGTAATCATTGGCGGTGTTGTACCGGTGGTCAATATTGATCATATTAAAGGAGGTCAATTAAAACTGACTTCGGATCAGTTGGCAGCCATTTTCTTGGGAAAGATAAAAAAATGGAACGACCCCGGGATATTACAAACCAATCCTGATCTTGACCTGCCGAATCATGACATAGTGACTGTGCATCGCTCTGATGGTTCCGGTACGACAGCGATATTTACGTATTACCTGTCCCAGGTGAATCCTGGATGGAGGAAAACCGTCGGTTTCGGTAAGTCGGTCCAATGGCCTATGGGTATCGCCGGAAAAGGTAACGAAGGTGTTTCCGGTTATGTCAAAAAACTTAAAAACACCATTGGTTATATGGAGTTCACCTACGCAAAGAATAATAATCTGTCGTACGTCCAGATGCAGAATAAAAGCGGTAAATTTGTGGTGCCGTCTTACGAAACGTTCAGATCTGCTGCTTCCAAGGCTGAACTAAGAGCAGAAAACGGATTTCACGGTTGGCTGATTAATTCTACAGGAGAGGATTCATGGCCCATTGCCGGGGCATCTTATATATTGCTCGCCAGGGAGAACACAGATATCAATCGTTCCATCGTTCGCTTTTTTGACTGGGCTTTCAAACATGGTGATGAAAGGGCCACCAATATGGGTTATGTTCCCTTGCCTGCCGAGTTGAAAAGCAGCATTCGTAACTACTGGAAAAACAACAGACTCTATTAATCACGCTCAAAAAACAGTCCCGGCTAACCTCCCGGCCGTTTCCATCGGTGCTGCAAGCCTCGTTTCCCATGATCCGGATTTTAAACAGGCAATCGGTTAGCAGACGTTGGATATCGGATCAGGCTTCCCTTCAGCTTGAACGGTTATTCGGCAAGACAAGAACATTTAATGTTTTTAAATTTTAAGCTAAATTTTCCTACTGAACTCTTTTTGATAACACTACCGGGAAGCGAAACTCGCAGCTTCGAAAAGAGTATTGAACCACAGCTTTGCAAAAGAATTAGGAACTCAACCCGGTACTTTGGCAGTACCTTTGATGGTCAGGATAAATCAAGATTTGTTATTTACTCGCTACAAAAATAAAGGTGATCAACTGTTTTCAGTCGCAAGTTTCGTTGCCTCCATAAGTATTCTGCTGGTTTTACTCGGTGTTTGGATTGTACTGCTTTATGAGTCGGGGCTTGCCATAAAGACCTTTGGCTTTTTCCGCTTCATTTTTTCCAGTGAATGGAATCCCGGAAATGAACAGTTCGGTGCGTTAATTCCCCTGACAGGTACGATCATCACAACATTACTGGCATTGGCGATTGCAGTTCCCGTTTCATTCGGTATCGCCATCTTCATTGTGGAGATTTGTCCTGCCCCCTTGAAAACCGGGTTTGGTGTAGCTGTAGAACTATTGGCAACCATTCCCAGTATCATTTTTGGTATGTGGGGATTTTACAGGCTTGCACCGATTATGGGAGGGGTGATCGAACCGGCACTTCAGGATATGTTCATAGACGTTCCCCTGGTTGGTAAGCTTTTTACAGGAACTCCCCTGGGAATCGATGTTCTGACTGCCAGCGTGATCTTAAGCATCATGATTATTCCCTTTATCGCCAGTATTACCAGGGAGACCATCCAACTGGTTCCGGAAGTCTTGAAGGAATCGGCTTACAGTATCGGGGCAACCAAATGGGAAGTGATCAAAGACATCGTGATTCCGTACTCCAAACAAGGTATTTACGGCGGAATCATTATCGCGTTGGGACGTGCCTTGGGAGAGACCATGGCCGTGGCATTCGTGCTTGGAGCCAAACACAAATTTGCCACCTCTTTTTTTGATGCGACATCCACCATAACCGTGACTTTAGTGAATGAGTTTACCCAGGCGAATTCTGATATTTATTACTCATCACTGGTTTACCTGGCTTTGATTTTATTTACACTGAATTTCATCGCTTTGAGTGTCGCCAGGCTTTTGGTTTTAAAGGGGCGTCAATGATCGGAAACCGAATAAGAAAAATCAAAAATACTCTGGCACTGGTTTTTTGCTCCTTGTTGGCATCTACAGGATTGTTTTGGTTAATGTTTATTCTTTGGGATATTTTGGTTCAAGGAATCTCCCATATTAATGTTGACCTGTTTTTAAGTGATCCTTCGCCACCCGGTGAAGAGGGCGGAGGATTGAGAAACGCGTTTATCGGACATTTTCTGATTACCGGCGGTGCCTTGCTGATAGGCATCCCAATTGGGGTGTTGGGAGGAACCTTTTTGGCTGAATACGGTCGATTTACCCGGATTGGCCGTTTAATCAGCAACCTGTCCGACATTATGTTGAGCGTGCCAACCCTGGTTATCGGATCATTCGTTTACATCCTGTTTGTGAAACCGTTTTCCCAATACAACGGCTGGGCAGGCTCACTGGCTTTGGCAATAATCCTGATACCGGTAGTCCTGAGGACAACGGAGGACATGATGAGGCAGATTCCCTGGCATTTAAGGGAAGCGGCATTCGCTCTCGGAGCGACCTATCACAGTATTATTATGAAAATTGTTTACAAGGGTGCGATAAGCGGTATTTTAACGGGAATTATGCTTTCCGTGGCCAGAATTGCAGGAGAGGCGGCTCCATTGCTTTTTACCGCGTTCAATAGTTCCTTTTTTACTACAGATATGAATAATGCCATGCCCTCATTGACTGTAACCATATTTCAGTATGCTTTGGGACCATTTGATGAAAAACACGGAGTGGCCTGGGCCGCATCTTTTGTCATCGTTTGCTCATTTCTGATTATCACTATAATCGCCCGGGTTATCATGTCGCACCGCCTGAACAGCAAAGGATATCGTTTTGGATAACTATCTGATTGAACCTCAAATAAAAGAAACAGTGGGCATACAAAGAATACGGAATATGAAAAACCAGGTAGGCGAAGTCGACCTCGAAGTTAAAAACCTTTCGTTTTACTATCACAAGTTTCGGGCGCTTAAAAACCTGACCATGAATATCAAAAGGAACCGCATACTTTCTATCATCGGTCCTTCAGGTTGCGGCAAGACAACACTGCTGCGCTGTTTCAACAGAATTCATGAGTTGCATCCCAAAAATCGTTATGAAGGCGAGGTTTTATTGGACGGGGTGAACATTCTGGATCGGTCCGTCGATGTCGTAAGATTGAGAAGCAGGATCGGCATGGTGTTTCAAAAACCAACACCGTTTCCCATGTCGATCCAGGGTAACATTGCATACGCTTTAAGCATTAAGGGTATTTCAAATAAAACCGAAGTTAACGATCGAATTGAAAAAGCTCTTAAAAAAGTCGGCCTGTGGAATGAAATAGCTCATCGCCTGAAAATGGATGCCTTTGAACTCTCAGACGGACAACAACAACGGCTGGTAATTGCCAGGGCGCTTGCAGTGGAACCGGAGATTATGCTTTTCGATGAACCAACCAATGCCTTGGACCCGCTCTCCACTTCTAAAATTGAAGAATTGTTGTTTGAACTAAAAAGCGAGCTGACGATATTGATTGTTACCCACAACATGCAGCAAGCAGCCAGAATGTCAGATGATACGGCATTTTTATATATGGGTGAGTTGGTGGAATGCAATGAAACCAACAGCATTTTTACAAATCCCATAAATAAATTAACGGAAGACTATGTAACCGGAAGATTCGGGTGACAACATTTTTGATTTTAGATCTTAGATCTTAGACTTAAGATTTTCTGTATCGTGAAAGCTGCGCTTTCTTAATTACTAAATATTAAAATTTCAATCTGAACTGCCCTAAGATTTAAAATTAACTTTACCGTAAAAGATCGCTTTCAATCAGCAGCCACTGTTAGGCTATTTTGGGTAAATAGTAAAATTTGAAAGCCCTGTTTTCTAAAAATAGAAAATCTAAAATCATCAATCTAAAATATTGAGACTTGTGAAAACCGCTCGCAATTAACAGGCAGTGTTAAACTACTTTGGGGAAGTCCATAAAATATGAAAACTGAAAGCTCTGCTTTCTCAATATAGAAATTCTAAAATCATCAATCTAAAATATTGAGACTTGTGAAAATCACTCGCAATTAACAGGCAGTGTTAAACTACTTTGGAAAAATCCATAAAATATGAAAACTGAAAGCTCTGCTTTCTCAAAATAGAAAATCTAAAATCATCAATCTGAAATATTGAGACTTGTGAAAATCACTCGCAATTAACAGGCAGTGTTAAACTACTTTGG
>JANQLH010000430.1 GCA_028280735.1 SAR324 cluster bacterium
TTAAAACCGCTGGCTACTATCTGCCGCTCCTTCGGAGCTTTCGTTCGATCGAGTCTTTGCTTTTGGGTAGGATCATGAATAATGTTATAGATTATCCTCTCATGTTGAATATCTTCCTAAAAGGTTTATCTAAGATTAAGCAACAGCTTTTAATATGATTTATAGTATTAGATGCCAATCATTTATAATCAGATTATAGTTTATTTAAGCCAATAACCGATTTCTTTTTTTTGTTTTCTAATCGATCCTCCTGACACAATGCTGTCAGGAGGCTTTTGCTACAATCCGGGTGTAGTTGAATAGTTTTTTAACCAATCGATACAGGAGAAAAAATGAAGTTGAAGAGAATGGTACCAATCATTACACTTGGAGAGTTCGATGGAATTAAAGAGTTCTATCAAAAACATTTCGATTTTAAAGTGATTTTCGAGGCAGAAAATTTTTTGAGTTTATCGCCCAAAAATCAGGAGGCAATAGAAATTTCATTTATGAAACCCGGTGACGACAATCAAACACAATTTAAAAGCGAGGGCTTAACCTATTGCTTTGAAGTCGATGATGTGGATGCCGAGCATGAACGGCTAAATGGTCGGTCTCTAACCATACTGCAGGAGATTCGGGACAATCCCTGGGGTAATCGCAGCTTTATAGTCGAAGCACCTGCCGGTGTGTCACTTTACATTTACAGTCCGATTCCTCCCACAGAAGAGTTCAGACAATAACCGCTGGCCCATGCTTTTCCAATAAACCGCCGGTAACGGATAGTAACAGCACTGTGTTCGCAGGATGAAGCCGGCTTGAAATTTTATGTCACAAATGAGACGGGCGCCCCATGATTCGTCTGAAAGTTGTCCAGCGCTTTTTTGAAATGGCTGCTTCTTGTCCGGGAATACTGCTTAATATTGTAAAGTAATCCAGTTTGAATTTATCTTTCGCCACAATAGAGGGAGGATTTAACTCTACTGCAAAAACAGTCTGCACCGACTGATGATCAAAATCTCTCCAGGTTTGTTTGTCTTTAAGCAACTGGTAGGAATGCCCTTCAAGAGCCGTAATCACAGCTTCCGTGTCGAAACTTCCTGCTCTTTCAACGGCGGATTTGTATTCGTAGAGAATAGTATAGGCTGAAGCTCCCGAAGTACTTGGATAGCGATTAAATCTCGCTGCAAAATCCTCAACAAAACGCTTTCCCCTGGTAAAATTGTACAGATAAGGTATTTTCCAGGTCCATGGTAAAGTACCTATCACGCCTTGCATGATTTCTGCACCGCCGCCTTCAGCCATACCAAGTGTGAGATTTGGAACCACGATCTGCATTCTCTCCTTTAACCCCATGGATTTTGCGATTTTTATTGCCGTGATCATATCTTTTCCAAAGAGAACCAAAACCAAAACATCGGGATTTTCCATGGAAGCAAGGGAAAGGGCCTTGCGGAAATCTATTTCATTGGCACCCGGAAAAGGTGTTTTGGTGACTTTGTGGATATCTTCATCTATCGTGTTGGTCAGGGCTCGAACGGAAGCCTCGGTTGTGAATCCCCAGGTGTAGTTGGCGGTGAGGTAGAAATATTTTTTGCCGGAATATCGTTTGTTTAAGTGAGCCGCGATGGCTTTGGCTCCCATCCATGCATCGTAACATTCACGGAATACATACCTGTGGCCGTACTTGCCGGTCGTTGCTGTCGAATAGGTCAGTGTGCCAAAAAAGAGCTTTTTTCTTTGCTTGGCAATCCTGCCTGCTTCTATGGCTACGGCGCTGGAGGAACCACCAAATACCATTTGGGCACCCTCGTTGAAAAGCTCGGATACGTTTTGCCTGGTTTCATCAACCCGTGATTTTGAATCCCTGGTGATCAACCTGATTTTTCTCCCTAAAATTCCCCCTTTAATATTGATCTCTTCGGTTGCCAGGGTGGCGGCTCGAAACTGATCAAGCCCTTCAATAGAGTAAGGACCGGTTTGAGGATAATTTAAGCCGATGTTGATTGTTTGAGATATCGCCCCCGTGGCAGAAAAGGCACAGCATAAAAGCAAGAGTACCAACAGTTTTACTGATCGTTTCATATGATCCCCTGGCAAAGGTATTGCAGTTAATGTCTCAACGGAAAACCGCTAAACACTATTTCGACTTAAGACATTTCAAGGACAAGCAAAAACCGGTTGAGAGCTGATCGCCGGAGGCACTGAATCTCGAAGCGCCGGGCTGATTTTAAAAGCTTTGATTGCTATTGGTTAAACCGGTTTTCGTTCAGACACCAATGAAAAGAAATAAAATCACACGATAAAGAGGTTTTGATCTTAACTCCGGGCTTACGACAAGAAATTGCCAAACATCGGAAACAGCGTTGGGTGGGATTTGATCATTCTGTAACCTTATTTGGCTTGAGGAGATCATAAAAAACTTGATGTCCGAGGTCAAGTTATTCTTCCAACTGCTTCATTTTCTCCCAGAGATTTTTCCTGCTGATCCCCAGCAGCTTAGCTGCTTCGGTTTTGTTCCCTCCCGTGCAATCCAACGCTTGTTTAATGCATCTTTTTTCAACGCAGTGAAGGTTTTCCGACAGGTTTAGTGTCAGTTGATCGGAGCTCAATACCGTACCGCCGATATCGGCGGGCAATTCGGACAAACCGATGACGGGATTTTTGGAAAGCACTGAAATACGTTCCACTATGTTTTTTAGCTCCCGGATATTGCCGGGAAAGTTATACTGCATGAGAGCATCAACAGCCTCACGGGACAGTTTGCGTTTCTTTCCGTTTAACCGACCAAATTCAAGCAAAAAATGATCGCACAGTTCCGGAATATCGTCTTTATGATCCCTGAGCGGCGGCAGTTCAATAGGGATAACTTTAAGCCGGTAGTACAAATCTTCCCGGAAGGTACCATCTTTGACGGATTGGGCTAAATCTTTGGCGGTGGAACTGATGATTCGAACGTCAACCTGGGTTGGCCGGTTACCACCGACCGGTTCTATTTCATACTCCTGTAGAACTCTTAGCAGTTTTGCCTGCAGAGCCAACGGCATATCCCCTATTTCATCCAATAAAATCGTCCCCCGGTCAGCCAGCTCAAACTTACCGGTTTTTCGAACTTCCGCACCGGTAAACGCTCCTTTCTCATGGCCGAACAATTCGGATTCGATAAGGTTTTCCGGAATGGCAGCACAATTTATGCGGATATAGGGTCCTTCAGACCTGAGACTGTTTTTATGAATGGCGTTTGCCACCAGTTCTTTCCCGGTTCCCGATTCACCGGTAATGAGTACCGTGGAATCGGTAGGAGCAACGGTTGAGATCAAATCATGAACCTCCTTCATTTGAATACTGCTGCCGACTATTTTGGAGCTTTTGAACCTTTCTTCCAGTTCTGCACATTTTATTTTAATTTTTTGCTGCTTTAATAAACGTTCCGCACGAATGTTGAGGTCGTCCATGTCAAATGGCTTGAGAATGTAGTCCGCAGCCCCGTTTTTAAGGCAGTCCACTGCATCTTCCACCTCGCCGAACGCTGTCATCAAAATGACCTCGGTACCCGGAGACAACCTGTGAACATGACTCATCAATGAAATACCATCCAGACCGGGCATGCGAATATCGGAGATAACAAGGTGATATTTTTCATCGTTCAGTTTTACCAGTGCTGCCTTGCCATCTGCCACTTGATCCACTTTCCAGCCATTGGCGGCAAGCCTGTCGTATAGCGTGATTCTCATGATTTCGTCGTCTTCGGCCAGCAGAACCCTGATCATGATGATAACTCCTTGAATTCGGGGTTAATGTTACAAAGTAAGGATGTAATACTCCGCCGCTTTTTAGCTTCCGGTTTAACGGATCTGATTCCTGCATCCGTCAACAGCTTGCCGATGGCATCTGTCACATCTCCGGTTAACGGGAAGCGAGCATTGCAGTATCGAACTATTTGTACAAAGGTAACGGATCAAATACGAATAAGCTTATTTCCTGGGTAATTCAATTTTAAAACAACTGCCCCGGTTTTTTTTACTTGTGACATGGATATGGCCTTCCATACGCTGTACTTGTGCGTAGGTCACGCTTAATCCCAGGCCTGTTCCTTCGTTAATGTCTTTTGTCGTGAAGAAGGGATCAAAGATCTTTCTGATATTCTCATCTTCAATACCGGCTCCGTCATCGGAGATTGAAATAACAATTCCCGAACCGTTTTCATAGCTTTGCACCCTGATGTTTCCCTGTTCGGAAATCGCCTGAATGGCATTCAAACCTATGTTGATAATAACCTGTTTAAGAGCTTCCACGTCGATGGCGACCGGTTGTTTGAGAGCCAGGTTATAATCGAACGAAATTTCCTTCAGGTTGTATGTCATCAGGGAAAAACACTCCTTGATCAGCGCATCCACATCTACTTTCTTCAGCTGTAAAGGTTCTTTCCTGCCAAAGTTAAGCAGCTGTCGCGAAGTTAGTTCTATCCGCTTTAATCCTTTTTCGATTAAATCGATATAGCGGTTTCTTAAGTCAGCATTATCCGGAGCTTCCTTGATACTTTTGACACAATTAAGCATTCCGCCCAAAGGATTGTTGATCTCATGGGCGACACCGGCCGAGAACCTGCCCAGAGCAGCCAGCTTTTCAGATTGATAGATTTGCTCCCTGGTTTTTTCCAGTTCATCCTGCGATTCTGCGAGACGTTTTCCCAGATTTTGAAATTTTGCGGACAATTCACCAATCTCATCTCCACCCAGGGGTAACTCTTCAGGTGACGATTCGCTTTCAGGAAAATGAATCATGCGGTTGGACAAAATCTTGACCTTCCGCACCACGATGAAATCTATCAACATATATAAAACCAAAATCGTCAACAGAACCGCCAACACGGCAAAACCCAGCAACATTCGATTGTTTTGCGCGATGGCAGCATCCGCCTGTTTCATGGGAATGGTCAGGCTGAGCCCGCCTCGCACATCTCCGGCCTTATAACCATGCCTGCTGTGACATTCAAGACAGGATTTCTCAGTCATTAAAGGAATCATAAAACGCAGGACCCTGCCATCCTTGGATTTTTCTATGGATGTGATTTTATCGTTGCTGCTTTTAAAAGCAGACAGACTGGCAGCTTCAAAATCGTCAGGATAGTTGGCCGGGTTAATGGGGTCCAAGCTTGTCACCTTAAAGGTCCAGAGATCGGAGTTGTCGGCATATTCGGACAATGCGCGTGTGACTTTGGCAGGATTAAATTTAACATACTCTTTTTTGTTCTGATCAAAAACAACGGGTGACTCCAAAAAGGGACTTTCCACCATGCCCGGTTTTTTCTCCAGGTAAACCCCATGGTGATCGGCAACCCACTTGCGGGTCAGAATGACTTGCTGGGCTAATATTTGAGCCTGTTGTCTTGCCTGGGAAACCACCAACTCATCCTGGAATTTTGACATCCGGTAAAAAGTGAAACCGAAGGAGAGGATCAGGACGGTTCCGATTGCAGTCAGGAATTTTGTTCTAAGTCTCATTGCTAGGTATCGATGTGATGTAATTGTCTTTGTTCGGTGATTGCGGGAAATTGATGCTGAACACCACAATACAATGCATCCGCTTCACTTGAATGACTTAAGTCAAATCGGATGTTTAACCTCGGTTAACAGGTTTTTCGGAGCTTGGGTGGAAACGCTTTTCTTCCCATTGAAAATCAGCAATAAACATACCCCGGTGCAGGGTTGTCTCCAAGTCAATGAGCTGGGCCTTAAGCTTGGTTTTTGGTACTTGAGCCCCAATTGTTTTGTTACTACATGGTATCGTTTGCCCGGGAAAATGTTACCGAATAGTAACAAAAAGATCAGAGAAATGAAACATCAAGATCGATGGCCGGAATCCCCTGGTTTGCTGAAGAGATCGACTAAAAAATTCAGAAAACCGTCGTGCAAGGGATGGATTGATAATAAAACGCGACTTTTCAGTGATAAACGCAATGCAAGCGGAGGATCAAGATAGGGAAGTAAAAAGCTGTCGAACCCGGAATCCGGAAAAAAGTCTGGCGGGC
>JANQLH010000475.1 GCA_028280735.1 SAR324 cluster bacterium
CGGTGATAATCAGGACCTCGGGATTGGATTCGGCATTTCGAATTTCCTGGATGTACTCAAGACCGCTGCCGTCGGGTAACCTAACATCCAAAAACACGACATCCGGCTCAAATTCGGTAATAGTCTCCAGCCCCTGCTTCAAGGAGTGTGCCCAGGTAGTATCATGATTCAGAATACTAAAATGATAGGACATCATTTCACAAAATGCCGGATCATCGTCCAATATAAATATCTTCGCCATTGCTTCCGCTTAAACGGTTTATGTCACTTAATCGTGGGTTTCATCCTTTTTGGAGGAATCGAGAACCTCCCTGATAGTCGTGGCCAGATTATTGATGGTAATGGGCTTTTGAATCACAGCAGCCACATCTATGCTGTTCAACCTCTCCTGGACAAGCGATTCATCCAGCCCGGTGCTGACGACAATCGGAAGATTTCGATTGATTCTCTTCACTTCGTTTGCAAGCTTATCTCCCATCATCGCGGGCAAGACAAAATCGGTTAGCAGCAAATCATACTTTTCCGGACTGGACCCCAGCGTGTTCAAGACCGAGAGTGGGTCAGTCTTAATATCAACCTGGTATCCCTGCTTGGTAAGAATGGTCTGGTAAAGCTCAGCCTCTTTCAATTCATCGTCCAGCAACAGTATTCTCTCCGTTCCTGTTGGGAAAGATGAAAACTCATTATCGAAAAATTCCGATGAAATATCGGTGACCAAGGGCAATAAAATGGTAAAGCTTGTACCGATTCCCGATGTACTGTCAACGTAGATCGCACCATTCAGATCTTCAATGATTCCATGCACGATTGAAAGGCCAAGCCCAGTTCCCTGATCGATCGGTTTGGTTGTGAAATAGGGTTCGAATATTCTCTCCAGATTCCCTTCCGGTATGCCTTTTCCGGTGTCTGTAATACGCATCTGCAGGTACTTGCCGGGATTCAGATTGGGATAATTTGCCTGATCATCTTGACCTAAGCTGAAGTCATCCAGCAGGATTTCGAATTTTCCTCCTGCTTCTCCCATAGAATACGCAGCATTAGTGCCCAGGTTCATAATCACCTGGTAGATCAGGTTAGGGTCTGCCAGAATTCTGTCTTCTTTTGCCTTTGAACGAATTGAAAAGTCGACCTGTGACATCAAGGTCGATTCCAGCAGTTTTCCTATCTCCCTCGCCAAAGAGTAAATACTGATTATTTTTTGGTCTTGCTCTCTTTTGCGGCTGAATGTCAGTATCTGTTTCACCAGGTCTTTGGCGCGTTCACTGGTTTTGATGATCTGATAGATACCATGAGTCGCCGGGTGTTCCTCTGTTAGATGATGGTTACGGACAATATCCGCCCATCCCATAATCAGGGATATCAACCCGTTAAAATCATGAGCAATTCCGCCTGCCAGTGTTCCAACTGCTTCAAGTTTTTGAGCGTGTCTGAGTTGGTTTTGAAGATTCTTGATCTGTGAAATCTCTTGAACATGGGTAATCTGGTAGACAGGAACTTCGGAAGCATCACGCGTTACTATATTTCCGACTAAACAAACGACTTCCCGACCTTCGGTTGTGTCGAATCTTATTTCAGACAAGTTCAGATCTGATTCTTTACCGGATTCATTGCCACAGGTCCTTTTAAAAACAGGCAGGTCAACTGATTTGACAAAATCGGTGAGTTGTTTCCCGGTTAAACCTCCGTCCTGAATGGCAAGAATCTGATGCAAAGCCCGATTGGCAACGACGATGTCTCCCAAGGGCTCCGTCAGGCAAAGTCCGACAGTCGTGTGATCAAAAATACTCCTGAATCGTTGCTCGCTCTCTCTAAGCGCATCTTCAACTCGCTTTCGTTCGGCAATCTCCGCTTTTAGTTCCCTGTTAACGGATGACAACGATTGGTTCATTGAGACGATCTCAGCAGTTCTCTCATCAAGTTTTTCTTCCAGGCTGTTCTGATAAGCTTGCAGTTGTTTATTTTTCTCCTCAAGGTGCTGTCTAAGCTTACAGATAGTCAGCTGTGAGTTGATTCTGACCAGAACCTCTTCTGCTTCAAAGGGTTTTATGATGTGATCAGCCCCTCCGACTGCAAACGATTCTATCTTATCTTTGACTTCACCCAGGGCACTGATAAAAATCACCGGAATGTTGCTGGTTCCAACCGACTGTTTAAGTTTTCTGCAGACTTCATAGCCGTTTATACCCGGCATCAGTATATCCAGCAGGATCAAGTCCGGCGGCTCCAGTTTAATCGACTCCAAAGCTCGGTTCCCGTTTGGTGCAACCCGAACCTTAAAACCCTCCTGCTTTAACATCTCCCTCAGGAGTTGGATGTTTTCGGGTTTATCATCGACAATCAGGATCGATTCATTGCTATGAGCAGTTATTTCTTCCATTTTTTTGGGAAATGTTTCGTTATAATGATCCAATCTGCGGGTGGATCGGAATGTGTTGTTAATAGGATCGCGAGAACATAACACCATCAAACTACAGATAGTAATTTTAAAACAACGCCGAAAAGACCGTTCACTGCATTTATTCGAGCGTATTGACCAGTATACCTTTCTTATACAAATTTTTCACCCGGGTGTTGCTCAAATTACTCAGCAAACCCATCCAAAGTTAAAAATCGAAAATTTACCTTTGATCTCAATACTTTTTGAGAGCATTTAAAAGTTGGGAAATGCAGCTTTTTTTTAATACAAGGTTTAACTGGCGGGAATCACCGATCTTATGGCTGTTATCCCATACTTACCCGGATCAATTATCAGACGGTCAATGTGAAGTGATTGATGCGTGAAAACAAAAGTGCTGGCTGATTTATTGCCAAAGTAAGATAATATATGGAGTGCATTGGTTAATAGGGTCAACAAAATACTTATCAAGGATAAAGTCATGTCAAAGGATAACTATCAACCTCCCGCGGTTTGGACTTGGGATAAAGGGGAAGGGGGGAAATTTGCCAATATCAATCGCCCGATCTCCGGGTCAACAAGCGAAAAAGTTTTACCAAAGGGAAGCCACCCATTCCAGCTGTATTCGTTAGCGACACCCAACGGTGTGAAAGTGACGATTATGTTTGAAGAGCTTCTGGAGGTAGGTATCAAAGAGGCTGAATACGATGCTTACCCAATCAACATACTGGAAGGTGACCAATTTGGGAGTGACTTCGTAGCTATCAATCCAAACTCAAAAATACCGGCTATGATGGATTGCAGCGGAGAAAAAGCTATCCGGGTGTTTGAGTCGGGTGCAATCTTGATTTACCTGGCTGAGAAGTTTCAATCCTTCCTTCCTGCCGATCAGGCGAAACGTGCGGAATGTCTCTGCTGGTTGATGTGGCAAATGGGGAGTGCACCTTTTTTAGGAGGCGGTTTTGGCCATTTCTACGCTTATGCACCGGAAAAACTGGAATACCCGATTAATCGGTATGCGATGGAAACCAAGCGGCAGTTGGATGTCTTGAATAAACAATTGGCAAAAGCATCCTTTATCGCCGGTGAAGACTATACCATTGCGGATATCGCCATTTGGCCATGGTACGGCGGCTTGGTCCGAGGGGAACTGTATGAAGCAGCCGAATTTCTTGATGTTAAAAGTTACGAAAATGTCGTGCGTTGGGCTGAGACCATTGCTCAAAGACCTGCTGTTATCCGCGGCTGTAAAGTCAATCGCACCTGGGGTGAACCAGGGGATCAGGTACCCGAACGCCACAGCATGAAAGATTTTGACCCGAAGTAGTAAACATCAGCTATTCTTTAACTCCTGGCTTTGGGGGGCGGGCCGACCCCCCAATTGCCCGGTTCCAAACTCGAAAAAATCCAAAGATCCAAGCCTGACCCCTTTACTGTTAATCCAACCCTTTTTCCAAGATGTTCCAGATGTATTTATAGCGAAGGTCTCCAGTGGTAATTACCACCCGGTAAATGCATCAGTGCTTTAGATGGGGGGTTATCTCGCTAAGCAGACGAGTAAAGTAGTTTTTTATTTCTTTTTTTGGGGGTTCCGCTTTATCGTCTGATAGTTCCAGAAGTCGCTGTAAATAAAAGGAAAAAACTCGAGCAAACGTTGGATATTCAGGTATAATACCTCTGGAAAAAGCTGAGCTTGCGGATTCTTTCATTTCATTAAGAGCAAAATCTAAAATGGATTTTTTTGAAGATATCTTGTCTAGAAATAAAGACTCATAAGGTGGGATGCCTATTCCTTGTTCGAAACGTTCTATAGCATTATTTTTACTGCAAATAGTGGAGACGATTTTTGTAGCAAAATTCGGAGATGCACAGTTTCGCGGAATTACCATATACCAAGTTCCAAAGGTTTCCAGTGCACCCGGTAATCTTGATAAATAATATTGGTCAAAATTAATTTCATTCGAAAGAGAAGACAATGTAGAATACCATATTCTTTGATATTTCGCTTTTTTACAGAATCTAATGTTTTCTATACCACCCGGGGCTGCATTAAGGTTCATTGCGGAGTATTCAGAGCTTTTTGCTTTTACATGGGCTTTGTGGCATAACTCCCAAAAAATAATTGCACTGTTAAGTCCATAAGTCTCCAAAAACTCTCGAAATTTCTGTTTTTCAATTTTTTGCTTGGTGATTGTTTTATCATTCGAGAACAATATCTCAAAAAACAGACAATTATAGTTCTCAGCAGTTCCTTTAACAAACTCGAACGAAAGCTCTTCCGGATCATCTTTTTTCTGATTGGTATCAAATTCTTTAATTTTGTCCACAAACTGCCCCCAAGGCAACTGCGAGAGATCTTCAGAATTTTCACCCCGACATAGCATTAAGGGTAGATTTATAAAAAAGGGAAATCCTTTGTAGCTTTTTCCATCACTATTAATTGCATTTCTTTTGCAGCATTCAAGCAGGTCATCTTCATCAACAAATGATTGCCTTGGAAGTTGAAGCACATCCGATTCATTTAATGATTGAAAATATGGTTCATCGATTTGCATTATGCGAATATTCTTTTCGATATAGGGATTGGTCGTTAGGTTTGATAACTCCAAAGAGTAAACCGGTTGATTGTGCAAGCTGATTTTGTTCGTTGTGCTCTCGCGAAGGCGTTTGATAAGAAAATTGTTATATTTTTTTTGTGTTTCGTAAGCATCATGCAAGTAAATATCGATCTCTATTGGTGTTGGTGTGCCTTTTCGCACATCAGAAAACAATGAAAAACTGGGCTCGATTGAAATCTGGTTATTTTTCAATACCACTTCACGTGTTTCTCGGTCATAGTCAGGGTTTTTGCATTTTTTTGTATAAACTGCAAAATGTTGCTGGCCTTCGATCCCAACTTGTAGGAATTCCAGAACATTGGTACTTGCGATTAAAATTTCATTTTCTAAATGTGTTAATTTCTCCTGCTTTCTTTCATTTGAAAAACAGAGCATGACGCCGATCTTATCGGTTCTCACTATTTCTATTAAAGCAGGCAAAAACTGATCTATACTGCTGAAGCCGGCAACGGCAATTTCCAGATAAGACAAATCATCAATGACGATTCTGAAAGGTGATACGCCCTTTCGCTTATTCAACCGGGTCCAGGTTTCTATCTCATAAAAGATTTTTCCAGAAGTCAGACCTTCTACAGGTAAATTGACTACTTTAAGCAAAGGAGTAACTGCTTTATTTCTATCTTTTATAGAGCTAATATTAGTAAATTCTTCAATTCCGACATCGGTTACCAAGTTTTCGAATTCATCTGATTGTCTGACAAACGAAAAATATAAACCCGGCTGGTTTTTTCTTGCTCCATTAATTAACCAATTAATAGCTATAGTGCTTTTTCCGCAACCGGCATTACCAATCAAGCTCGTGATCGTTCCTGTCTGTGCGCCACCTCCCAAAAGTTCGTCTAAACCTTTAATACCGCTTTCCAACCAAATTCGGGAAGTTTCAAATTGCCGTCCTCTTTTAATGGAGGCGATTGCGGCACCGGATGGGAAAATCTCTATTCCCTTACCTTTTGATAATTTGAATCTACTTTTCCCCCTTATGCATGGCACCACTCTGGATTTTGTGACTTCAATCAAGCGCTTCTTATATTCCTCGTTACTTACACTTAACTGAATCACAGTATCTGCTAAGCTATGTTCAAACGAATACTGACCAATTGTCGGGATTTCTTCTGTTAGAAATATACCGCAAAATCCCGATTGTTTGACCCTCTCAAACATGCGTTCTGCATTTTGTCTCAGTTGGCCTTTCTCCATTTCTTTCAAACCTCGAACAGAATTGATTGGGTCGATGGTGATTGTTTTTATGTCCAATTCTTCTTTTCTACCGAATTGACACACAACTATGTCAATGAAATCATGAAGGTCAGACAATCCTCCAGGAGTGTTGTTACATAAAATAATAGCTCCATTTTTGTTCTCAACCACTTTTTCAACAAAACTGACCATCTTATTTAGTTCAGTTTCACCTTCAAAATTAGTGATTTTTAGAAAATTCACATCCGGATGAACATTCCAGCCAAATGATCCGTAAATATTCTCCAACAATGATACGTCCTGTTCCAAAGATATGTAAATTGCAAGCCCTTGCTTACTTGCGACTTCAAATGCCAGACTGGAAGCGAAAATTGTCTTACCGGTTCCTATATGTCCAGAAATTATAATATTGTTTCCAGGGGGATTGCATATTGGAAATCCGCCCCCAAACAATAAAGATAGGCCTTCAACCTCGGTTTGAAGGTTAAACACCAGTGAAAGTATAAACCAAAAATCAGTTTTTCCCCTCCATCTTAACAGTGGATATCCGTTTAAACTGTTTTTATCATGAACCACCCGTAAAGTTCTTTGGAGTAAACAAGCCTCGATAAAAGTTTCAATACCTGCTTCTACTTCCCAGTTTGTCCAGTTTTGGTTCGATTGACATTGTTCAATACTATGCTTATATCTTTGTTTGAGATCTGACTCAGAAAGCTTAATACCCTCAAGAAAGAGATCTTGTGAGTTTTCACTGCAGATTCTAAAAATGTTTACTATGTTTGAAGTGAACTTCAGATCGCCCCGAATAAATCTAAACAATTCTGCATAAAGTCGGGTTTCGGACTCCCTATCTTTCCAAAAACGATCCGCTGTATGCAATAAATCGTATCGTGAAAGTTGTTTTCTTTTTTCATAGACAGTATTTATTACAATCTCTCTCGCTTCAATATTAATAGTTAAATGCTTAAACTCTTTATACTTCTCAAGGCTATGTTTAAATGCCTTTTCCAGATCAACCTCATTCAATGACTTGGAAAAATGAGGAAGGTTGCCTTGCGTTTCAAAAAAATTTTCGAATTGAACAGATATTTGCTTTGAATCTCTAATAACATTTGAGCTGTAATATTGAAAAATCTGGCTCAGATGAATTGCAAAAGATAAGTCACAATAAAACTGTGTTATCCAGTCTCTATCGAATTGATTGTTTTTCATAAATCAGCTTGGTTAATATTTGTTACTGTTCGACATTCATTCCCAACAATCCATGAGTCAATTTGATGTTACACAGAATTAGCAATAAAGCAGGTAAAAGCTGAAGATCGGTATAAAATAATGAAGGGATTTTGTTTCTAACTTCAATCAGTAATCTTTCATTCAATGTTTGGGTTTCAGTCCGGTTTTTCAGGTATTCAATGCAGCAGTCAGAACCATATATTTTGCGCATTATTACCTTGATCGCTCTGATATCATTTTGATTTCTGACTAGTGGTGAGAAAAAGAGCCAAATCCAATGAAGGGAATCAAAAATGTTTTTATAAATAGCTATTTGAGCAAAAAATTCAGTTATAGTATTCAAATTTCTAATTCGTGAGGAGATATCGTTCCAGGTACTTTCTTCCTTATGCATTGTTTGCAAAACTTCCTCAATTCTATCTAATCGGCTTATAATCAAATTGTTCTTTTTAAAAGAATTTTGCTGTGTATGCCCTTCAGAAAAAATATATTGTATTTTATTTAAAAAAAGAAATACCTTTCTCTTTTCATAATCGTTAGTGACTCGATAGCTGTTTTTATACTCCAACCTTTTTGCTTCAATCTGTTTTTCTTCGTACGGATCAGATTTTTCTAAAAAAGGATTAAAAATTAATACGGTAGAATGATCCAGATTATGAGTTATTTTTTTATAGGTTTTCAGATTGCCGATCAATTGCTCACCATCTTCGTCAAGATTTTCAAGAATAAAAATATAGGCAGGGTAGTTTATTGAAATGTCGAGTTTTTTGAATATTGATGTATGGATTTTTAAAACTTTATCTTTGTGCTCGTCATTTACTATTAAATCAATATCACCATAATCCTTCGGCTTTTCGTCGAAGAACGGTAAAAAAAGGTGATTGTAAGAATAAAATTCTTTTTTGATTGAAACAGTTTCCAAATCCTGGTTTAAAAAATCTAAATAAAAAGCTTGGAATCCTTGATATATATCGTCGGCAATATCCACATATTTTATATATTTTTCCTCACCTTTTAAATTATCTAAACCCTGAACACTTGTGGAGAGCAGTGATAGCCTACTAATATCGGCTTTATTGTTCTCTAACCATTTTTGAAAGTGATGATAAGTAAGCTCAGATTCATTAGACAAAAACTTTTTAATTTCAGATATATATATTGCCATTTTACTTCCTCCTCACTAAATTAAAGTGCACTAAAATCAATATTATCTTTTTGCCTTTCTTCTGCAGTTCTATGCCACTTGCGAGGGTAAATAGCGCTGTTCAAGTAATGAGGAAATTTATTGGATATGGTATTTAGCTTTTCCGCCATCTCTAACTTGTCTTGAACACCATTTAGTTCTTCATCAATCAAAGTTAAACAATTGTCATTATATTTACGCCAAAAGAACTCCAAAAGAATAGACATGTCCATTGTGAACTCTTTTGCATTATCCATTTTTTCAATCCGAGGATTACTAAGACTTTTCTTTTTGACAGGTACGGGTATATTGTATTGTTCCGGATTATCAAGATATGATTGGGCCCACTTTGTAAAAATGCCTATACCATCTTTTAACTTTTTGAGGGATACGGCATGTAGAAATTTTGGTACTTTTTTTTCAAATTTTTCTTCATATTTTGCAAATAAAAGTATCCGGTATTCAAAATACATTTGTAGCTTTTCCCACACTTTAAGGTCGCTGTTATCTGATTTCTTGATCAGCCCTTCAATCCAACTCACCAAAGATTTTAATGTAGGTATCAATTGTTGATGATAGTATATTCTTTTTTCTTTATCAGGTGGATTTTTAGTATCGGTTAAAGAGTTAAGCCAATAACCAATTTTCCAAAGATAAGTAAATATCTTGTCATATTCCCAGCTATCTTTGCATATTCTTAATAGTTCACTTGAAAAAGAATATAATTCTCCTTTATGGTACTGGCAGTCTTCCGGATTATTGCAGAGTAGGAAGTCCTCAATATCTTCCGGCTCTTTCTTCCCTTGGAAGAAAGAGTATGAAATTTTGTCGAGCTTTTCTGCATAGACTGTACCGGCAGAATCTGGTTCATCCTCAGTTGATGATTCTGTATCCTGCTTTTTCTTCATAGCTACTTTTATTTGCTCTTCAAAGATTTTGGATATTTTTCGAATCACAAATTCTAAAATGCTTTTTTTTAATGCATCCGTATTTTTAAATCGCGTTGCAACCTGCCCTTTTATGTTTGATGGGACATCCACAGGAAACGGTCCCTTTAAATCTTCATTCCAGTCATCGGGAACATCTTGAACCAATACCATGATACTTTTAGGGTCCTTAATTCCGCACCATAAGCCTATTTCTAACCAAAGATTGCCGGCCAGTGAAGCAAACCTTTTATCATATGTCACCAATGCTACCGCGTAGTCACAGCTCTGTATTTTTTCTAATAGTTTTTGATATATGTTTTCGCTGAAATCTCGATCACCTCCTTCACTCAGTTTTTCGCAATGAAATTGGATTTTACCAGCTACTCTGGAGCTTATTTGTTGCTCGTTGATGTAATTTTTGGCATCTTTCAGGAACCTGCCTGATTCTTTTCCTTGATAAAGTATTAAAACTCTTATGGTATTGACAGGTTTCATTTTTTTGTCTCCAGGTTGGAAAGGATTGTGATTAACTCTGTTTTGAGTTTTTCGCCTTCATAAACATAAAAAAGTCATGAATTAATAATAGGTGTCTAATAAATATTATTGTGTAATTTGTTTCTTTTTGATTGAATTATCAAGTAGGTTTTTTAACCGTGTTGACATGGTCTCGATCATGAATCCACTGGCAAAACCTATAATAGACAACGATATTCCTATTCTCATTACATCAGCTAATCTGGATGAGCTAAGAAAATCATATGATCCATTGATCACAAGGCCTCCGGAAAAGAAGAATAGTGAGAGACCAAAACCTATTCCAAGTCCTACGCCATATTCCGTGATCAAATTTGTCCAATTTTCTTCTTTTTTACTGCCGGAAAGTTTTAACAATCCATTTCTTAAATTTACGCCAATTAGCACTGAGATGGGTTGAAGAGTAAACAGGGTATAGAACAGAGGAAGTTTCCAAATAGAAAATATGCAGATCCAAAGCGATATGAACAATACAGAAGAACCAAAAATAAAATAATGTTGCGCGAAAGGTCGTTTAACATAGGGATTATTTTTATTTAAAGCTGTCAGCACATTGACAACCAGTTCAGCATGCTCAGGTCGCCACGATTCTTCCAGTTCGCCATACTTTATTTTGTCTGGATCAAGACATTCAAAATCCTTTTTTAAGTCTGACCAAATTTGCTCCGATTTACCTTTGAAAACCGGAATTGCTAAAACAGGGCGCTCTAGCGCGATGGCGTTTTGTGCAATAAGCATTACCCCTTCATTACCTCCAATCAGCAAAACTACATCTGAAGGCAGAACCTGGTGAATTCTAGTCGCATTCCATTTATCACTTTTACGATCATAAGTTATTTCTGATTTACCTCTGATTTCAGCAAATGGAGTTTTTCCTTCCTTTGGCCTTATGATAGAAATTTTTGGATGCTTCTTTACAGATGTAAACCCTTGAACAACATATAAGTCAGCTGTATATGGCTTCTCGGAGCCGACAATGATTTCATGCCCTGCATTTGCTATGGCAACACCAATCGCTTTACATGCTGATTTAAATTCATCTGAAGGGTCTCTGGATTCTTCGGTATGATCGGATCCTGCAATTAATATTTTCATTTAATGGTTTTTAGAGGTGCAAGAAATTAAAGTTAAGAGTTTTTGGTCAGTAAAGAGTTCATAAAAAAAACAACAGAGTTTTAAGAACAGAATAAGCGATCGGTCCGGAAAAAATATGGCCCTTTACCTGGTTTTTGCTGGAAAAACCATACAGAATAGGAATTAGTTTGTCAAAAACAAATAAAAAGGCCCTTTTACTATTTATCGGTTTATTATGGTTAAGCTACAATGAGTGCAAAGAATTGAAGCATTTCATACTTTTCGATCTTACAAATTCTTTTTGAAATTGAAATTCCACTTGTTGGCCTGTTTATATTTAACTGTAACTTCAAATGTAAAATTCGTTTTCTGCTGCATTATGTGGGATAATGAAAATGCTACGCGTCTTATACCCCGCTTATTCATCTTAAGGGGTCAGGCTTGGGTCTTTGGATTTTTGCTGGTATCTAATGAAGGGGTCAGGCTTGGATCTTTGGGTTTTTTATTGGTAACTAACTATTATTACATTGATTCTCTAATCAAATTCGTTTCAATTTCAAGATGAGTTTTTGGTACACAAACCCGGAACTCGTTTCACTAATGTTGTATATCACCTAATGCTTCGCGGTTATGGTGAAAAAGCGATTTTTTAAAACCTAAGGATTATACATGCTTTGACCAGGTGACAGCAAAAGGTGTCAGGCGGTTTCATCGCCAACTTCATGGGCACCGCTGGTTGCCTGACCCCTTCACCCCACTTGAAAAGGTAACGTCAATCCAGCGAAGAAAAGCGAGTGTTTTGATAATACAGTATTCAATACAAAGCCGAAAAAGCGCTATTTGTTTCTCATCTTCTTCTTTTGGTTGAAATGACGAATGTTAAGATTCTAACGGAGTTTACAGACTGTTTGATAGTGTTATCGCATGAAGGACAGTCAATGTAAGCTTTCGATCTATCCTCCGGATTAATCGATATTTCCTCCTCATATTCGAGTTCTAGACTTGTTCGGCATGATTTACACGTCACCACATTAAAAGGAACTTTTTTCTGGTAATATTCTAAAGATACTTTTCTCATATCTACTACCTTGTGTAAGGATTTGAATTAGATTTAACAATAAAAACAAACTCCTAACAAAACAATCGACAGTAATAACAGTGCGTAGAACTTGCCTTAGAACCTGGGGGAACGACCTTCAATTCATTGTCCGACTCTGTTTGGAACCAAAAGAAAAAAGGTGCAAAGGATGTATAAAAGGTTTTAATACACTGAGAAATTACATAAGGATTTTCACAAAACGATTTGCGAACAGCAACCTTGATTCATAATTATAATTGAAATATTAGTTAATCATATCAATGTTTAACGTTTGTGGATGGATCGATTTCTCTTTACGTAAGAGGAAACTACAAGAACTGATGAATTATTTTCATGTCTAATTTGTGCCTGAACGAAAACCCATCAAATTCTTGCAAGAAAGGACTTAAAAGGTAGATTTTGTTTCGGAAGTTTTGTAGCCCTCAGTGTTTAGCAATCAGCTGTCAGCTAGTCATTTATCTGATAGTTAGTGCTTTTGAGCTGAATGCTGAAAGTATGTCAAACTTCAAGATGAATCTGAATGGCAGTACCAAAGTGCAATAAGGATTTAAGGGGTTTTCGTTCAGACAATAATTATTAAAACATTAAGCAGTGTTTTTATTTAATATCCGGTAAAGCGTTTGGATCAATAGAATTCACGTGCATGCCCGGCTTCAGTGCCGTTTGGCAGAAATCAAAATATCCACTTCCAACTGAGCTTTATCGGATATTTACGAAAATCGAAAGATGCAAGCTTGCCCCCTATATTGCGAACCCTACCTGCTTGACGATCTGATCCGCCATGTGAAATGTTGAACGCATTCCCGGCAGTTATATTTGCCTTATCACCGGAGAAGACTGTTAGCTGGATTATGATCCGGTACATTGGCAGGTATGGAAGTTCCGGATAAAGGATTAATTTTGGGAGTACTTGAACTCAAGGAGGGGGAAGACATGGAAGAGGTGAAAACAATTACCAAGCGTCAGTTGGTGAAGGACTTAAGGGAACTTGGTCTGTCGCAAGGCCAAACCGTTATGCTGCATGCATCGATTAAAAGCATCGGTCCTCAAATCGAGGGAGGGCCTAAGACCGTACTTGATGCGCTGTTTGAAATTTTAACCGAAAGCGGAACAGTCATGATGTTAGTTGGATGGAAGGACAATCCTTATAACCTTTTTGCTGCCGATTTTCAGGACGATATCGACCAATGGCCCGAAGATAAGTGCCGGAAGTTTTACGAGTCAAGCCCTGCTTTCGATCCTGAGCATTCACTGGCAGATGTGGGGATAATGGGTGCCATGACAGAACATTTTCGGAGCTACCCCGGCAGCATTCGCAGCCGTCATCCCCTTGGATATGCAGCGGTGGGAAAACTGGCTCAATATGTCCTGAAAGACCAACAATGGAATTATCGGGAAGGAAAGGGATCCCCTCTTGAAAAACTCTGCGAACTCGGGGGGAAGGTGTTGTTGCTCGGATCATCAACGGCAAACGTCACACTCCTTCATTTTGCGGAGAATCTTGCTGATGTTCCCAACAAAATAATAGTTCGCTACAAGATGCCGATCATTCTGGATGGAAAAAGAACTTGGAAAGAATTTGAGGAATATCGCTTTACGAACGGCATTGTACCCTGGCCTGATGACTATTTTAAAACTATTGTTGATTCATATCTTGAAAAAGGCAATGGGAAGCGTGGTAAGGTGGGCATGGCGAGATCGTATCTGTTCGATGCAAACGATTTAAACAGCTTCAGTGTGAACTGGATGGAAGGTAATTTTTGCAATCTCCAAGAAACGGATCAGTAATTAACCGGGGATCGGTATGAATCTTTCTTTCAAGAAGGTTAACCGGTTCGTTTAAAAACCGACAGAAATCACACATGAACAAATCATTGGGGCAGCTCCCGAAACATTAAAAGGAAGAACTGAAAGAAATAGTCACTATCATCCGGACCGCTGTCAAGAAAAAGGCCGAAAAGGCGATTGGTTTTTTTTGACACCTCTTGTCCGGGGCTGATATTATGGAAGATAGTCCATCTGGTTTGGAAAAAAGTCGCTACTTTATCACATTGTTCGTTCTTGCCAATGACCCAATTTAGAAATTTACTTAATACAAATATCAAATACAAAAACAGCACAGTTCATCTCAAACCAAGTGAGTTATATGTGGCCAAAACCCCAACCTTGATTTGGACGACCCTCGGATCTTGTATATCAATAATTTTCTATGATCCACAGCGCCAGATTTCATCAATCTGTCATCCACAGCTTCCTTCGCGAAGAAAGCAGCCAGAATACTGCCAAACGCACAGCCCTGTTAATTGCTCGCAAAATGGAGATCCGGGTAATGAGTTTAAATATGTAACCTGTACCGTCCATCATATGATCAGGAAGTTTCGTACTTTAGGAATTTCGATGAAGGAAATCCAGGTGAAGCTTTTTGGAGGAGCGCAAGTGTTAAGGGATTCCAGGGATGTAATGTCTATTGGTGCAAAAAATGTTTTAACAGCAAAACAATTGTTAAAAAATAACGGTATTAATATTTTGGTCGAAAATACGGGTAAAGATTTTGGGAGAATTGTATATTTATATTCTGATACGGGGGTTGTGTTACTCAAAAAAATACCAAAAAGCCAGGCCTATCGATAAAGCTTTCAGCTCAGCCGGATGCATTTGGAACTGCTGTTCGATTCGCAATGGTTTACAAACATATCCGGGCACTTGGTTGTTTTTAGAAATCTAATTGGATCATCATCTGCAATCATTATCACTTCACTTGACTGTTCCTCTCGGAATCCAATTCTTTGAGCGAATACACGCATGATTCCTCCTTCGTTTATCTTCAGACCATTTTCAAGTGATAATTCAAGATCAGTGACCTGATTTTACAAAAAATCGCTTTATTGAATATAGGATTTTGAGATTTCCATGAATTGGGATAACAGCGGAGAACACCATTTTTCAGCATGCCAGATCATGAAAACAGTAGTTTCGATGTATTTTTTCTCCCAGTTCAGTTTTACCAGGGTTTTGTTCTTCAGTTCATTGGCAACGGAAACTTCAGGACAAAGGGTGATGCCTAATCCCCGGTGTAAACATTCACGAATACTGTTGATGCTGGAAAACTCCATCACCCTGGGAAATACATGAGCTTTTTCAAGCAACTGCTCGAATTGGCGTCGGTAGCTTCAATCAGTTTTCGCAATAAGAAGCGTTTCATTTTCCAGATCTTCCAACTGCAGGAGTTTCTTATTAGTCAGGGCGTGAGAGTGGCCGGCTACCAGAACCAGTTTTTCGGTTTTTAACTGATGGATATTCACTTCTTCAAGACCAATTTCATCGATCATCAAATAGGCCAGGTCAATACGGCCGGAGTTTAACTCCTCCCTAAGCTGCAGGTCGGAACAATTGATTAAGTTGAGACTTACCTCCGGCTTTGTTTTATGATAGCGAGCAATAATTTCAGGTATATAAACGCTTGCCAAGGTTTCCGGTATGCGGATGGTCAGCCGGCCTTTGGCATATCTGGAATCAGTAATTTCAGATCGAATCTCATCCGTCATATCTTCCATTTTACGGGCGTATTCGAACAGTTTTCTTCCGGCGTCCGTAATCATGACGCTGCGACCAATTCTATCAAATAGTTTAACGTCAAGCTCGTCTTCCAACGAACGAATTTGAGCTGAAACCGATGATTGGGCCATGAACAGCTTTTCAGCCGTTTTAGTGAAACTAAGCGTTTCTGCTACTACTCGAAATGTCTTGAGTTGTCTGAATTCCATGAAGATTCTCCTATCAGTTTTATCGATAGCATTCATCGGAATAAATCGTTTTACACGATAAATAAGGTATAATAATAGATAGATTAGATTTCAACAACTTTAGGGAGAATAAAAATGACAAAAATGGAAGTAAGGATGGATGTTTCAAGCGCAGCCATAAACTATTTTCAAAATGGGTATCATTGTGCGGAATCGATCGTGGCAGCGGTACTTGAAGCATTAGGTGAAAACCCAAAAGAGGCTGTTGCCCATGCGACAGCATTTGGAGGTGGTTTCGGACGATCTTTCGGAGAAGCCTGTGGGGCACTTTCCGGTGCTTTGATTGCTATTGGTCATCTGCATGGGCGGAATAAGCCCGGCACTTGCTGGAACCTTTCGGCAGATTTAGGGGCGGCTATTCGTGACGTTTTTCTGGAATCACACCAAACAACACATTGTAGAACCTTGAAAGAACGATTTGGAGAAGAACAACAGTTGGCTGAATGCCAAAAACTAACCGGAGATCTTGCCCAAAGCCTGTATGACCTTCTGGTCAAATCAAAAATAGAACAACCGGAACAAAAATAATCCATACCCGGTTTGCCGTTTTGTATTTCCGAAAGCTTCGCAATGACCCGGTATCTATCGTGCAGCACGTGAAATGATAAATAGATTCCGTATTCCCCAGTTAAGCTGAGGACAGGCGTATCCGGAGTGACAAATGTGAATAAACGTCGATTAAACTGGGAAAAACCATAGATTTTTCTATTACGACACAGTCTGCAAGCCTGGAATGAATGGGGATCAGGAAAGTCGAATCAGGTTTGAATATGTGTTAAGTTTTAATCTTCAGACCTTGAGGGAATTTTAATTCAAGTTGGTGGATCCGCTATCGCCTGATCCACCTTGGATTATACCCCTTCCTTGATGCGGCATTAAGTTAGGGTCAACTGGTATTTAATTGTGTACCGGGTAAGAACGTCATGGATGCTCTTTTCCAGATCTGAAATTGAAATGCCCGCACTTTTCTTAACCGTGATATTGGCAACGGTTCCGTTCAGCTTATCTTCGGTTACCTCAACTGATATTGAATCAACAGTATCACCGAGAGCCTTAATATCATTCATATAGACCATTCGAACGGCATTGTGACGGAGTGCCGGTTTAAAGATCTTGCCAATGGGTGTTAGCGGCAACTCATCCATGATAAAGACCTCTTTTGGGATTGCTGCACGTTCACCAATCTTTTCTTGCAGGTGCTCCAGAATTTGTTCCGCTGTAAGGCTTGATCCTTGTTGAAGCTGTACGAATGCAACCGGTACTTCTCCGGCATGCGGATCAGGACGTCCCACGGCAGCTGCTACCTGCACATCTTCAAGCATGTATAACGGTTCTTCAATAGCGGCCGGATCAATATTGTGGCCACCTCTGATGATAAGGTCCTTGGATCTGCCTGTCAGCCAGAAATAGCCTTCTGCATCCCTGCGGCCCAAATCTCCGGTATCAAGCCAGTCGTCTTTCAGCCAGATATTTTGATTCTTTTTATCATCGAGATATCCGGAAAAAACCGTTGGCCCTTTTATGCAAACCTGTCCTATTTCATCATCTTCGGCTTCCCGCAGACCTTTTTCATCCCTGATAAATACTGTCATATCGGTATAGGGTAGTCGAAAACCTATGGAGCCCACTTTTCGTTTGCCATAAGGAGGGTTTAGGGTTGATGCGGTTGTACCTTCCGTCAGCCCGTAACCTTCCAGAATGGTCATGTTGGTTTTGCTTTCAAAGCGATTGATCAGTTCGGTTGAAAGGGGAGCTGCGCCGCACAAGGCGAATTGCAGAGTAGAAATATCCGCATCGCCCGGTTCGATATCCAGCAATACTGAAAGTACCGTGGGGACACAGGAGAAAAAATTCGCCTTGTAACGCTCAACAATGTTATAAAAGTTCTTCATTACGGCCGGATCGCGGTATCCTTGCGGCGATAAAATTACCACATGGGCTCCAACAGAGAATGGGTATCCTCCGGTTACCATGGTGCCATTGACATGGAATAGTGGCAGTCCGCAAAGAACTGTCTGTTCCTTTTTTAACAATCCTGTAGAGTCCATGATCTGGGCCATGGATGCTTCATTAAAATGAGTATGCGGGGCCAGCTTCGGAACCCCTGTTGTGCCGCCTGTATGGTAAATGGAGGCGAGATCGGAAGGGTCGATTTGCCTGTTTGAATCGAGTCTGTCGCCATTATAATTCTGAATGACCTCGTCATAGCCGACAATGCCTTCTTTTTCATCCCCGGGGCCGAACACCCTGACAATTGCCTTCAGATTCGGAAGCTCATTTCGGATTTTCTCAACCTTGGGCCAGATCTCTGACCCCGGCACCTCACCCAGTGCAACCAGCACTTTTGTATTTGCTGTCTGACAAATATCCTTAATTGTGTGTGCTTCCAACAGGGGATTTATGGGATTGGTAACACCTGC
>JANQLH010000476.1 GCA_028280735.1 SAR324 cluster bacterium
AACAGATGACAATCGAATTACTGGGGCCCAACCATAATCCAGAAACCAGGCGGAGGAGAGGTCCTTTAAAAGGGATTATGGCTTATTTGCCAACCGGTAGCGATAACGTTAAAACCGATAAATATGTAAGAGCTCACTTGTTAAATGCAAAGCTGGGCGGAGAAATGAATGCAGACAATCTTACTCCTGCGACCGGAATCGCAAATAAAAAACATAATAATTTAGTGGAAGAGCTGATCAAAGGAAAAGTCGCTAAAGGTGAATGGTTTAATTACTCAGTTGTCGTAAAAGAGGCAGATTTTAGTTTAATTGACCAGACAGAATTACCGAAACCGGGAGATAAAAAGAAATATAAATACAACTCCAAACTTCAATGTGACTGGACGCCTTATGACATGTCATTACAGCTATATTCCGGTGGCCATAGGCACTACGAGGTCATTAATGAATATATCAGCCAATCCTCTCCCACCTATTCCGAAGTAAGTCCATTGTTTGCCATTGAATCCTCTTTGGAAGAGGGCAATACCTCAATTGAGGAACTCCTTGCTTCTATCAATGATGTAATAAATATTATTGGATCAAGTGACGGTGAAGTATCTGCAACGGAGAATCAAGCTCATGCATATATCCTTTACCTGATTTCCATTCAAGAAGAAGAGGCAGGAATTGAAAAAATCCGAAACGTATTAACCCAACTTATGAATGACTACACTGTAAGTGAATATCTTGGATCGAATCTGGATTTCGAATTCGATCCTGAGAGCCTGGCAGATGGTCAATTATCGTTTTTATTAAGACTTTTGAAGGTTATTACCCATCCAGATGTTATTAGCGCGATTGCAAAGATTACAGCCCTCTATGTGTCTCTTTTTAAGCATCCGCTCATGCTGGAGTTAGGTAAAATCTATGGTGACAAACTCCGCGAATCCGATGGTTGGGAAGAATTGAACAGTGGGTTATCCTATAGTTTCATCCAAGAAGTGCAAAGCCTGGTAGACCAGTTTAGAAGAGATGATGATTACAACGAGATTATGGCAGAAATGGAATCCAATTTTTCAAACATATATTCGATAATAAATACAGAATTCCCTGAAGGTATTGAAGGTCGGTTCGGGCCTTTGATACTTCTTGGCCAACAAGGTGTGCATAGTTCCGACACGTTCGCTTGGGATCAAAATTCCTTGAACCAGATTTTTCCTATACCTGATGCTTTTACCGATCCTCTGCACCACTATGCGAAAATCTACCATTTCTCTGTGGAACAAACCGAAGAGCAATCCGATGAGCAATCCGATGAGCAAAGAAAAATCAAGATTTACCTTTGGAAAGGCAGATACCACTATTTTGCAGGAGCATATGGCGGTGAGATCGGTATTTATGAGCAGACTAGTGAAAATGGACCATGGATGCCTTGCAGTGATAAGGCAACCATAGATTTCCAAATTCTATACAACAATGATGTGCTGTTTGAAAGAAATGGCGAAAACAGTTGGTGGGTTCAAGGATGGCAATTGGGGCATTTTGAAATCAAACCGGAAGACCTCGTCATGACAGGAACTGTCGTGTTTGATGAAGAAATTATTAAAGACGCTTTTGAAAACAAGTTTCCAACATCAGCCAATGAAATAAATTGGCTTGAAAGTACAACATGGTTGGAATACGCTGATGATTAGAACTCAGATTTGTGAAAGTTTGAGTTGCTCTCTTCCGAAGCAACAGCGATGATCCCAAACCAATACAAGTGACAGCATCTTAATATAGAAAAATAGGTATCATGCCACCTGATTTAACTGAAAACCATATTTAAGTCCATCTTCACTCGATCAGGAATTCTCAAATTCAATTATAAGAAGCGCATGAATTAACTTTTAAGGATTTGTCTTGAGGATTCGTGCCTGAGTGTTGCCTAAAAGACTTGAGCGGGTGACAGCTGATCGCTGAATACTGGAAGCCCTGAGCTTCGAAGCAACAAGCTGCCCTTAAAGCTTTTATTGGTAAGGCTTAAACTGGTTTCCGTTCAGACACCAATTAGCGAAAACGGATTCCCAAACCGATTGCCCAGCTCCACGCTTCTGGTCCTTGTTGATTCATCGGTAAGGACAATTGTGCATTCAACGATAAGGATTTCCTTACACGGCCCTCCTCCATGTCGCTTTCCTCGATCCCGATATTCGGGAAAGAGCCGTAAAAAAGCAGAAAATCTGCAGTTAATCCTACCTGTAGGAATGGATCAGAAAAATTTAAGCTATCGATGGTTGAAGTACTACTGCCGTTTTCATTGTATTCAACAATAAAACTGCCGTCCAGATAACCAAAGCCCAGGTAGAAAGCAGAAATTGGGTAGTAGTACAAAGAGTAGAACATGCGACGATAGTGAACCGATTCAATGGTGACATCATCAGCCGTATCTCCGGGAGTACCGAAATAATCAAAGTTATCCAAGGTACCGCTGATCTTTCCAAAGTCCAAAACGGATAATCCAACAGAAAGTTCGTCTGTAAAATCATATCCGGCTGTGATCATTTTAAAATTTTTGTTTTTATCAAGCCGGCCGGCAATGCGTGCCAATTTTGGATCGCTCTTGACCGGGGAGGGATTGAATACCAGGTTAATATCGCCATACCAAATCCAGGCTGTTTTTGCAGCTCTCCTGGTATTAAACGCTTCCAACAGGTAGGTGTGCACAAAACGGCTTGCCAAATCCTGCTTCGGTTGTGTTTGTTTACCTGACGTTTCTGCTGTTTCGGTTTTATCCGTTGATACAAGCTTTTGCGGAGTGGCAGTTTTGACGTTGATGGTGATGGTACCTTCTTTATTGTTCACTAGGTTTCGATACTTGATGGATTCCGTTCCGGAAAATCCTTCGGCGGGTTGATAGATGATAAACTTCCCATGTTTCATTTCGACCCGCTCTCCAAATGAATTTTGGTTCAAAATCTGGAATTGATTATCTCTATGCTTTACGTCCTTAACCAGGGGAATAAGCTTCATGCTGCCGTAGTCAATTGTAAAACTTTCATCGAAAGCGTCCAACAGGTATGGTTTTTTGTAGACCACATAAAAGTTAACATCGGGAGTTACATCTTTTCCGTTCAATTTCCGGGGACTGAAAAGGCGGATGTCCGCAACTCCCTCCCAGCTTTCCCTGAGTATTTCAAATTCAGCTTGCCGGGATTTTTGATTAAGCCTGACCTGCCAGTTCTTCTCCGAATCAGTTGTTGTATCCTGATTGCATGCTTTATTTATACAAAACAGGACAGCTTTTGATTTCTCGTTTTTGGTTAAGGGAAATACCCTTGAGGGCAATGCGATCGAGGTATTTGGTTTTATCTCGAAAATATCTGTTGTTGGTTCCAAATTTTCTTTCGAGTCAACGTTTAGGTAGATGGTTGGTTCGTCAATGGTTTCGAATAATCCGCTTTTGTCTTGTGTGCTAAAGCTAATAGTGGAAGATCCCTGCCCACTTTCCTGAATATAGAATTTTGCAATATTACGATAATCTCCGATACTTCGAGACTGAATAAGGCTGTCTTGGATGTTTGTCTTAAATTGAGAGACAAAAGGTCCGGAAAGCAGATCGTTGGTGGAATCTTGGCTCCACAACTGGATAGCTATCGGATTTCCTGCAAAGGTTTCGTATGATTTATTGTAGAATTTTAAGCCCGGTTTCACAGGTAAGACTTCAATAATTATGGCCCCACTATCACTGGTGACATCGCTCGAACTATCACCAATGACATATCTCCCGGAAGCACTGTAATTAATCTCTACCATCCCTCCAAAGGTTAAATCCGGATTAAAAACAAGATCGGCTGATTGCAGGTTGGATTGGTTACCGGAGGTAACAGGAGTTGTTTTATCACCAAGGGTCAGGTTTCCGGCTTTGCTGTCCGGTATGGTTTCAATTGAATACCTGGCGTTTTTCAGATTGTCCCCCAGATTGTGACCCAACTTAAATGTTAACTCCTGATCACTACGGATACTCAATACCTTTGATTGGGCCAAAAATGAGCCTGAAAATCTTTCTGTGTCATCCTTTAGTTGAAAGCGGTCTTCACTGGCATCTTTTCGGGTGTCGATTCTTAATAGTGCTTCCCGGGATTTGAGTTCACCGATTAGATCCCCCCGTTGTCGATATTCCTGGGCCGCTTTTTCATAGAGGATTTTGGAGCTGCTTCTACTCTTAACACCGTACATTCCGTATTTGAATCGATTCGCCACTATATAACGTGCATCCGTGTGACCAAAGCCGGCTGCCAGTTCATACCATGGACGGGTTGTTCGGAATCGTTCATTTTTAGTTCCCAGGGATGTATCAGGACAATCATTTATCGCTTCGGCAACAGAAAAGGCCAGTTCTCCTAAATTCTCCCGCAATGAGGCTATCAATGGTGCCTGATTGGGAATAGCCAGTTTTAGTTTGTAAAGAAGGCCTTTAAAGGACTGCATTGGTTTAAGGGACCGTTCATAGTGCTTCTGGCAGATATCAAACTTTTCCGATTGTGTATCAGACTGATTGTTATAGAAGTTATTCGTTAACAACATAACCAGCGATCGAAAACTGTTCTTCAATTCAGCAGTATAAGCAATTGAATTTGATTCCGAGAGTTGCTTTTCCTTTTGTTCAATGGTTTGCAGTTTTCCATAAAGAGGATTTACTCCAAGCGGTAATAAATGAATGGTTATTATCCCTTCACGGCTTTCTCTGCCATCAGGGTGGTTGTAAAGGTCAGTAGCAGTGTATTTGATCTTAACCTTGGTAATCTCCTTCGCCTCGGAAACAAAATTGATTCGGTTTGAATCAAGCAGCATTGGCCTGAACCTGTAGGGTTGCTGGTTGATTTTAAATATCGCCTTGCCTGTTCCTGAAACAATACTTGTTATTTTAAAGCGTGGACTGGTCTGCTCCGGGTCTGGGTCAGCAGCTTTCAGTTCAAAATCCAAGGGGATGTAATGGGTTCCGAACAAGTTAAAATCCTTGATGACGGGGGCACCATCATTGACCGGTTTAACTGTGATTTGAACCTTTGCCTCATTGCTGAACCCGACGGTATCATACACCGCGTAGGTGAAATAATCGGAACCGGCAAAATTGGGGCTAGGCATATAAAGATACCTTTTTTCGCTGATTTTACTGAGTTGCCCATGTTCCGGTTTTTTACGGATATGAAAGCTGAGAACCTGGTCAGCGTCCCGGTGGGATTTTATACTGAGCTCCACTTCAATGGCCTGGTCCTCCATTGTTTCTTTTTCGAGAGCTTGCTCCGGCAATTGCGGGGGCCCATCGTCCAAAGATTTAATAATAAAATGAATTGTTCCGGAGCATGTTGCTCCACTATTAATCTCAAATGACCAGGCATCAACTCCGTTCTGATCCGGTAAGGGTTGATAAGTGAATGTTGCTTCAGAAGCTTCGGTTTGAATTTTACCTAAATTGGAAATCAGCTGGTCACCAAAGATTCCGTCAGTTTTTGAAGGCTCGCAGCTTTCCTCTTCTATCTTTTCTGATAAGTCTATTTGGTTTTTCCCGCTGTCCTCGTCTATCGGAACCTCAATTTTCGGTATAATTGTCACACCATCCTTTTCATTGAAAGAGGATTTGAGCAGTAACACTCCTTTACTTGCTTTCCCGGTCGGGCGCTGGGCTGTAAAAGTAATAATATCATCTCCCGGGAGTTGGAGGTTAGGGTCCGGAATAATCTGCAAGCGATTTGTACTGCCGATAAGGGAAACGTCGTACTGTTTGGAGGTGCTTTCAAAATTTGAAAATCTGTAGTCACCGGTTTTTCGCCGGGCTAGTTTTTCCAGATCAACTATAACCGTCTGATGATTTTTGATCTGTACCTTTTCCACATCCAGGGGTGGATGCTTACCAAGATCCGGATCAACATGAATGGTGACCTTGTGTTGACATTTAGTATTCTGTGAGCAGCTCGCGTCCTCCCTTGCATAAAATGAAAACTGATCGGTACCTGTGAAATTAAGATCCGGATAATAAACATAGATCCGTGAATGTTTATCATGAGTTTTCAATAAACCGTTTGCCGGGTTGCTGGTTCTATAGAACTTATTAAAAAAGCCGATGTATTCACGGTTTTTGCCCAATGACATCTCTGCCGGGAAGTTAATGATTACCGGTTTATTTTCCACAGTTCTTAAAGTCAGGGACTTTGATTTCTGTCTGATCAGCCCTTTGGGGTTGCCGGGTTTGAACATGAGGTAAACCGTGGTTTCCTTCTGATCTTTTTCTGTTAGTTTTTTATCGGAGTTTTTTAAGGAATAGGAAACCTTGTAATGGACTTTGATTGCTCCATATCTATCATATTGGGATTGAACTATAAGCTTTTGATTCTGAATCGTTACTTCTTCCGAGCCGACCGGTTTTGTTAGCTCAGCCGTAAAATTTTTCAAATGTGCGGTGGAACCGCGGATAAGCTGCTCTTTTTTTAACAAATCAATTTCCCGCAGCGACCCGGGTTCAATGATTTCAAACCAGGTTCTTGATTTTTTCAGAAGTTTTTGTGAATCTTTGTTGGATTTTAAGTGCAAATAAAGCTGAAAGGGTTGTACGGGGCTCGCAGCATCGGGTTTAACCGTAATTTCATGCGCTTCATCCGCTGTCACGTCACTGGGCAATCTACAAATATTACGCTTGATATCGTGCGTAGCATCAATTTTAGTGCCATTTATTGTGAAGGTAGTTTTTGGTGGATGACCCCCTTCATCATAGAGTGCATAATCAAAGCAGTTCTCTATTTCCCTTGTAGAATTATCGTGGTTTATGAATTGTTCGTGAATAATATCCGGATAGAAAACATTTCGAGGATGGACTTTGATGGAAAATTCTCTTTTGAATGAAATCAAGTCTGATGTTCCTATTAGATCTGCTGTAAGGCGATCGTCAGATACATCAGAGCTAAAAATCCCAAAGCGTTTATCCACCGAGTTTGCAAAATCAACGTTAAATTTGGGTGAATCCTCATCAGTCGAAACATCAGCTTTAGTAATCTCAATTATGTTTTCCCTGCCTACTTCTCCTTGCAACAGGTCCAAGACGATGGGCACTCCCTCAGGCGTCTCGTAATAGAGTGGGGATTTAATATCGGCGGTTTGATCGGTTTTGCTATAGTTGATTGTAAAAAGTTTAGGTACCGGTGGTTGAGAACTGTTTTTTATCCTAAGGAGCAGAAAGTCTTTAGCGTAACTGTTGTATTTTTCAAATTTTGGGGTATATATCAGTCCGTTTTTTTCTTCTATGATCTTGCCAAATACCGGATTACCTATTGTGGATACAATTTTACACCCACCCATTTTTCCTTTAATTTTCTCAAATTTAAATGTTTCTATTTCAGTGGATCCAAAATCAATATCAGATGTCGGATCAAAACCAGCAAGGGGACATCTACTGGCCTGAATCGCAGTAAGCGGAAAAGATAAAAAGATCGAAAGCAACACTGCAAGTTTACAAACCTTTACTTTTTTCATGTTTCTTTCCTTGTGTTGAATAATGATTCAAGGTGGCCGTGTTTCCCGAATGTAAAATGATTTAATAAGCCTGTTGCTAATCGATTGATTTGAGGAGAACTCTATTTCACCAGGAGTGATTGAGAAGTCCAAAAAACCTGTACAAATCGCAGAGCGGAAAATGAGTTGTGTAGGGATTTCTAGTACATTCCTAATTCCGTTGAAAAAAAAACATAAACCTTAGCTGTTTTAAAGGAAGTGTTAACCAGGTTCTTGTTTAAGGCAGTTGTCCTTTTCAAGGATGTTTAAACCGCCTTTTTTCTATTATTTTGTTGTTCGAATGAATCCATGATTGGAGATGTCTTCTCGGTCATGGATGACATGACCGGCCCAGTCTTTCTTGACAACTTCGCTCTTACCGTTCACTTTGATTTTATATCGTTCAGGTCTTTCTATATCCCGCTCTTCTCCAGTGTGGTACCATAGAGGGTTAGCATCGTAGAGCGGCCCCGCGAATTCGATTCCCGTAAGATCTGAGAGCTCGGATGTGGTTACTTGAAGAGTAGATATGTCGATTGATTCCCTTCCTTCATCGTCCCGCAATGAAAGCTCATCCTGATAGACAAGATACGCTTCGCAGCCTAAAACTTCTTCTCCTGCTCTTTCGGTTTTGTTTCTATCGATATAGTAGATTATTTTCCAAAAACCTGATGGGATGCGTGCCGGAGGAGTATTATGACCTCTTGGATCAAACCAGCGGTCATTATCGGTAAACAGGGGTCCGGTTAAAATTGACAGACGACCATTCAAATCACGATCAAAATACTGGGCAATAGTTTCAGGTATGCGCCACTCATCCTCATTGAAGTGTCTATGTTGAAGGCATGCATTTGCGTAAGAACACGAATCATTGGAGGCCCTGCGAGCTATTTGATTACTGTCCCCCCACGTAACTGCCGATCGTCGTGTCAAATGACCCCGATCCCAAAGATTGTTTCTCCCTTTGTAATACCTGTTATCCAGTTGATTTTCAGCTCCAATTCTTGGGTCTGTAAACCATCTTCTGCCGTCAACGCTCCTGTACCGGGTTTGGTCCAAATTGCATGCGGATAAGTAGGCTTGCCTGTTTTTTTTACTCATCACAAGCGAATAATGGAGGTAATCAACAATATAGCCTCGATCAAATTCATCCTTTTTCAGAATATCGCTATACAAGTCATAGCTAAACCATGGAATATCAATTTCAAAATTTTCACTTAAAAACTTGGTATTGTATCCTTTCATTTTATTTAAAACTTTGTATCCTTAAGTTCTATATGTTTTGTTCCTTGACGATTCTTTGGATTCAAGGTACGTTATCTTTATAAATAACCTGAAGTAAGCAATTCATTTATAATTTGTAAGTGTCAGTTAAGAGTGGTTGTCAGAGAAAACCGGGCAAAAAGTTAAAAATGTCAACGGAAGGGGGTCAACAGAATAAATTTATACTAACATCAAAGATAGGTTAGGTGGAGTATTGGACA
>JANQLH010000498.1 GCA_028280735.1 SAR324 cluster bacterium
CGTGTCAAAAATATGAATGCAGGCGGCGAAGCCGTCCCAAAACAGAAAATCTAAAATCATCAATCTAAAATCTAAAATGCTACTATCCATAGAGACTTCTTGTGATGATTCTGCTGTGGCCCTGCTGGATATGGAAGGGAATGTCATTACCAGCCAGATTTCAAGTCAGACGGCCCTGCATGAACGCTATGGGGGGATTGTTCCCGAAATTGCCAGTCGTAAACATTTAACTACCCTACCCCTTTTATTACGTCATGTTCTTCGCGAATCATCAGTCAAGCTTACTGATTTAAAAGGAATAGCAGTTACCTACGCACCGGGTCTGATCGGATCATTACTGGTTGGGGTCAGCTATGCCAAAACACTGTCCTGGATCACAAAGGCACCTTTGATTCCTGTTGATCATCTCGAAGGACACTTGTTAGCTCCTTTTTTGGATCATAAAGAACTGGATTTTCCCTTTTTAGGATTAATTGCATCAGGAGGTCACACACACCTGGTAGTGGCAAAAGGTCTGGGAGAATATAGTTTGTTGGGGAAAACCATGGATGACGCTGCCGGTGAAGCCTATGATAAGGTCGCCAAGATGCTGGGGTTTCAGTATCCCGGCGGACCGATCATCGAGCAGTTGGCCGCTGGTTGCCCCAAACCGTCCATTGAGTTTACAGTTCCTTTAAAAGGTAAGAAGAACCTGGATTTCAGTTTTTCCGGGCTGAAAACGGCCGTAAGGAATGAAGCCCTGGCCAGGAAACTGTATGTTGAAAAAAAGAAGTTGATTTCATTCAAAGAGTTCTCAAACCAGCCGGATTCACCTGAAAAAGATATGATCCGAGATATCGCTGCCAGTTTCCAATTGACGGTAGAAAAGACGATAACAGGGAGAGTGGAAAAAGCGTTAAACAAGACAAATCTGAAACAATTCGTGCTCACAGGTGGTGTCGCAGCCAACCGGGGAATACGAAAAAGCCTGACAAAGTTGGCACAAAAGAAAAGAAAACAGTTTTTCTATCCGCAATTGGAGCATTGCACAGACAACGCAGCCATGATTGGGTATACTGCCCTGCAATATTTGAAGTCCGGTCGTATCGATAATGATGGGCTACTACGCCTTAATGCCTCTTCTAAAAGCCCAATTGGTTTGATGAATGTCCAAAAACCGGATTGATTTTGATGTAACAGGCTGGAAAAACTATGCTTATTAATCCATCTGAAAAGAATGACAATTTCGGATGAAAAAGGTTGAACATCACAAATGAATCAATTTCATTTTAAAAAACAATGCTTTTGTCGGGCACCTTTGGAAAGAATAATGCATTGACATAAACCTCTTATCAAAAGATAATTTTAAACTTGAACGAGGATAAACCGTAAAGCTACGACATTCCTCACTTCTCGGTAACCAAAGAAAACTTCGATATGGAACAAACGCCAAACAAACCTTCCAAGCAAACCATCATCATGTGGGCGATTCCCATTGTCATCTTAATCGTCCTGATTATTCTTTTAATCAGCCAGCTTATAGGTGGTGGTGAAAGCAGCATTGAACCTGTAGAACCCGACCAGGTTATCATAGAGCCAACAGAGAAGGAAGATGAAGGCGTAGTGATAGAAGTTCCCACTGAAGAAGTGGAGCAAGCCAAACCAGTCGAAGAGGTGTTTGGATCGGTGCCATCTGAAGCGGATCAAACCGCTGTTATCGCTGAAGGTTCAGAGTATGCTGATGAACAGGAAAAATCGTTTATCATGGAAGAAGGTGATTCACTCTGGAAGATTGCCCAAAGACCGGATGTACTGAATGATCCTCGAAAATGGCAGACAATTCTAATCCAAAACCGGGAAAAGATTAACTACACCATTTTCTCCGAGGAAACCGGGCAGTGGAAAGTGATGGTGGATGCCGGGAAACGATTGGTTTTTCGACCAAAGGAAACCGATAAAAACAAAACCAGTTTTGATCGCACCAGGAAAAAGCGTTATGCTGTGCAGTTGATGTCTTTGGATACTGATCAACTGGAACTGGCCGTAGATATCGTCAAATTCCTGATAACCGATGGTTACCACGCCTATCTTTATCGTACACGGGATAGAATTAAGCCGCCGAGTGCCTCAAAGGCCCAGTATTTTTATAGAATTCGGGTTGGATTTTTCGAAACCGGGCAGGAAGCATTAAGCGTCGGTGAGGAGATTGCGGTTCGATACGAAGAAAAGAATATTTTTCCCATGGATTACTGGGCTGTGTTGCCAAGCTATAGTGAACTGAATGGTGAATTGATTGACTTTGGTATTCAACGAAACAAACCTTTTATCATTCAGCTGGGACAGAAAAGAAGCCGTCAGGAAGCTATTCAGGATTTAAAGGATATTGCTTCTGTTGTTGATTTTTCCTATATCTCCCAAAAATATAACCCTGAAGGCGGGTTTCTATATCGCATTCGAGTCGGATTCTTTGAAACAGAAAAAGAGGCGAACAGAACCCTATCCAGAATCCAGGGAGCGACGGGAAACAGACATTATAATGCCAGTATTCATGAGATCAGACACGTCATGGAAACAGCGCCCGGTCAAAAAACCGGTCAACCATCCATTAAAAACCTACGCTAAAATCCCATTTAGCCGACATAGCTCATCAGGTAGAGCAGTTCATTCGTAACGAACAGGTGACCGGTTCGACTCCGGTTGTCGGCTCCACAATGGTCTATTCCCGCTTTATCCGTCAAACCCGGGTTGAAAATACTTCCGAGGTAAAAGTAAAGCCCTCCTTATTCATCATTCCCTGATTGTTTCCGTTTCTTTTTTCAAAAGGTAATCCACATCGTGATGCCACAAGGGCTCAGGCATTACAATTGTACGGCCTGGAACACCATTTTCCGGCAATTGCTGATTGATTTTAGCGATCTCATCTCCCTGTGCCGGTGGTCGGAGGGATCTGTT
>JANQLH010000009.1 GCA_028280735.1 SAR324 cluster bacterium
AGGCTGCCATGATATGCATGGTTCCAGAATCATTGCTAACCAAAGCTGATGATTTAGCCAACACGGCAATCAATTGGTTAAGATCTGTTTTCCCACAAATGTTTTTTGATCTATCGTTTTCGTTGGAAAGGTAATCCCCTATCTGTCGGTCTGCTTCAGTACCAATAATCACAGTATTTATGTTATTGGTATTTAGAATCTCCACCAGGTTTTTAAAGTGTGAAACAGGCCATTGCTTGGCTGGACCGTAAATAGCTCCGGGAGCGATACAGATGAATCGATGGGGTAAATCAAAATCCAAGCTTTTTAGGGTCTTTGTTAACCATCCTTCAGTGATATCCAGTCCCGGACCAATCTTCTGGTCTTCATCCCAGCCATCCAGCAACTGCAGGTACTCTGCAACCAAATGCCGGCTTCGATGTGATTGAGCATACGATTTGCTTGAGTTTAGGAACAGACCCCTCAAACTGCCTCGGTAACCGATACGCTGCTTCGAGCCAGACGCAAACGCCATCAATGCGGATGAGAAACTTGGAGGCAACACAAAGAAATAATCGTAAGCAATGGATCTCAAGCTTTTGCCAAAACCAAACACAGGATCAGCCCCCTTGTGAAACGGATGGATAACTCCACGTTTTGGCAATGGAATGTTTTCAAACCCTTTTTTAACGATCAGATCTACCTGGGAATCGGGAAATTGCCTTAATACTTCGTTGATAAATGCTGTGGACATCATCAAATCCCCCAGCCAGTTTGGGGTTCGAATGACAATTTTTTTGGAAGACATCAAATCCGGGTATTCAAATCTAAAATGATGGGAATGGTCGAGAGGAGTTTTCCCAAACTAAGCAAATGTTATGGTTAGGTATCAAAGAGATTTTCCTTACCTTTTGCCAGTTATAAACAACCTGCAGGAATACGCGCAACTGCTTTTGGTGAAGAATGTGAAAAAAGCTGCGCAAAACACTCAAAATTGAAAGCTTTCACAAGGGATTTAATCATCTTCGGGAGGATTGGGACAAACTCTAAAATAATAGTTTCTGGCTTGTGCCGTTGCCTTTCTTCCACCTTCATCCGTCACCGCAAACGATTGACTGGAGGAGTCGTGGGGTCGAAAATAGAAAAGATTTTTGGTAGGATTGTACAGTATCTCTCCGACGCCGGTCAGCCCCTTTAAGGACCAAAATTCAACCCACATGCGTTTTCCGTCATTTGGTCTGCTTTCATGCAGTTTTATCAACTTTAAATCCCACTTGTTAAATCCTTTCGGCAGTTTTGCCGCTTTTGTGGAATCGGTATCGGCTGTTGCGGGTTCAATCGCATGTTCATCCTTTACAAGGTCCTTGGGTGGTTCTTCCGCAACAATAAAAGAAACACCGGAAACAGCCTCAAGGGTTTTATAGAAGTCCTTGTAAAACTCTTTAATTAACCCCTTAACACGATCTTGAAGTTCTTCTTGATTTGGATTTTCCTGCAGATTTTTGGATTCCTCCGGGTTTAAGGTATCTCCCCGGATTTTTTTTACTGAAGCAATGAGGTTAATACCGAAATAAGAGTGCAATGAGCTGACGATTTGTTGCAGTTTATCCAGTTGATGGGCTTTTCTCTGCGCCAGGGTAAGACCGCTTTCTTCCTTTAAAATTCTTTCCCATTCTTGAGGTGGGTCCTGTATCTTGCTGCTTTCCGGATTATCTGCGCTCATTGCCTCTTTTTTGCCGCCTTTTTGGGATCTGACTCCAGTTTACTTATCTAAAGAGCCTTGTCCATATTTAAAAGGATGAACAACCTTGCTGCTGTAGACCCGAACGATGTTCCTTGCTTCCTTTAAAGCAATTTTCTCCGTATGGGACATTTCATCAAGAAGCCTGTCCGACTTTTCAGGGTCATCCTTTCTAAAGCCTGTCAATACAGGGCTCAGCATTCGCTTCAAAAACATACCTTTTATTATATGGCTTAAGTTAGCAAAATAAAACAGGGAATAAAAAGTTATAAAAGGCAGATAGTTGTTACCTAACCTATGAAAAACTAAGCATATTTAAAATGAATTTTCCAGCTATATGTTGAAGAAATTAAAGTCTTTTTCACAAAAAATATGGAATCCTTTATAATCTAAAAATAGGGCTGGAACTAATAGGCCCCCGGTTTCACTGGAAGAACATCCGATGAACTGAAAAAGTGTTTTTAAAACAATAAAATATTATTAAAAACAGGCGCAATCGATAAATCCATTCGACGAAATCAAGGTTAAGGATGGACTAATTCCTGCAAGGCCTGTGACCAGTGTATTAACGAGGATGCAGGATTAACCGGAATATCCGGAAAACAGTGTCATAATCTTGAAATTATACAATTTCTGGTTTATTATAATAACAATATCAATTCAAAGTGGTTTCCTTAACTTCGCCCTTAAAGTGTTTAGATTACAGTCGATATGGCAAGAGTTGAAAAAATTGACAAGTGGTTGGATTCCGCTGAAAAGGCTGTAAACAAAAAGTCCAAAGGCAAAGACGGTGCCGTTCCTGCCCCTGGTAAAAGATCGAGGGGAAAGAAAAAGGAATCGTTTTCCGGCTTTGTTCCCGCCAATGAACTGGTTCAGCGCGTCCAACTCCTGCTGAAGGAATCTCCGGATTCCCCCGGCTTTTTTGGAAAAAAGAAACTAAAGGTAAAAGAAAGGAAACGAAAGCTTTTTCGAAGAAAAAACTACCCGGATCTGACGGCACTGAGGGTTGATTTGAACAAACTATCCGCCAACGGCAAGGCGGATGTCTTGAACAGGCAAAAAGTTCGCTCTGATATCAAAAACTACCCGGAAGTTCCTGACCTTCACGTTATAAATGCCATTTATACCTACCAGGATATACCCCGACAGGATAAAAATGCCTTTGTCAGTCAGCTGTCGCAAAGCAAGCTGAACGAAGCACAGTTGGCCCAGCTGAGAAAAGCTATTGATGAGATTGTAATGGCGTTTCATAGCGGTGGATTGAACGTCTTTAACATCAATTGGTTCGTTAAAATCTATCTGGATTATCTGAACACCTACAAGGGGCGTTTAACTTACGAGTACACCGCACTCGATGGCCGCAACGACAAACAGTTGGTCACACTTGCCAAAACCATAAAAAACAAACAAGCGGCCATTATCAGCCTGCTGACGGTAAAAGATAAACTTGGTGGTTTGTCCAGGCTAAGCAGACGACTAAATGGTACAACCTATCTCTCGGTTGCCTTTGATACGATAGAGATTAAGAAGGCCGTTACTGCTGTGCAAAACGGCGAGCCCATGAAAACAATAGCCAGTGACAGGATTGCCGGGAAGACACTGTTCGTTCTGATAACTATTCTGTTTCTCATGGCGCGAATTCCGATTTTGAAAGACCTGGTTGAGAGTATACTTTCGGAAATGCCGGATGAAGACAAAGGTATACAGCTACGTAAAAGAATGGTTCACACCATTATGCTGACCACGGAATTTGAAATGGCTCTAGCAGGAGATGACAAAGAAAAGGCACGAGTGGCAGGTGATAACTTATATGGCTACTGTATTGCCACGATAAACAACTATACCAAATCCAGTGTATTAAAAGAACAGTACGAGATTGATCCCTATCTCAAGGCAATTTGGGTGATCAAATCCTCCGATGGGTTGCATTCCCAAGGGAAGTATAAAGAGATGTTGGCACAGGGCTACAAAATGATTGAGACCCTGTCCGGTGATCAAAATTATTTGAAAGAACCGCATCGGGAAACTATCGTTGATATCGCAAAAAAGTACTTATACCAGCTGGACTCGATCATGGACTACCATGGTTGGCTCGGGCAAAACGAAAGTCAATCCTGGCAAAACAGAGAATAACCATCTGCTTACAAGTAATCTATCCACTGATGTAGAGTCTGCCTTCCTCAATCCATTCCGGTTCGACTTTGGTTATTTTTCCACCTTTCGCCAGGAATTCTCTTGTCGCCTGCTCAACTTCCTCCCTGGTCGGAACCGGAGAAAAAGGCTTGGTTTGTTTCCGTTTTATTGACAATGTTGATGTACAATACTCCGGTTTTTTTTTCGTCATGATAAACTCCCAAAGTTGTCTGTGAAAAACAGTTGATGTGCCTACTTTTTTATCGGATTATCCTGACGCTAACTTGAGTATAAGACTGACGCGGGCTAGGAGTTTGGTGTGTTTAAAAAGGTATTCGTATCAGTCTTTTGGGCGAAGTAAAGTATCGTAATTTTTTTGTAAGAGTCCTGTTTCATTCAACGAAACATGATCTTTACTTTTTTTGGCAATGCTTATAGTATTTCATTAATTTGCAGTTTTAACCAAAGAGTGCAGTCTCAGCTTTTGATTTCAGGCTTTTATAAGGAAATGGTACGAGTTCTGGATCAAATCGAAGGATAACTTATGACAACCATTATCTCGTTTGTAAGTCAAAAAGGTGGAGTTGGAAAAACAACCAGTGCGATAAATCTTGCGACTGCATTTGCGTTTGGCGGTTACAGTTCTTTGCTTGTGGACCTTGATCCTCAAAGTTCCATTCGTTTTTCGGTAGGAATAAACAATAGCGTACCGGCTGGTACCAAGGAGTTGTTCTTAAAACCTTCGATACCTATTAAAAAGCTGGTTCAGGACACGGATCATGAGAATCTGGATTTTATCTTTTCCAACATGGAAACAGTAAAAAACGAACGATCCGTATTTGAGGTGGGAAACGATTCCAAATTTCTACAAAAACGTTTAAATATCGATAAGGATAAGTACGATTTTATTGTCATCGACGCCCCGGCATCAACCAACAATATGGCCGTTAACGCCATATATTGCTCCGATTTGATAATTATGCCCCTGCAGTGCGAAAGCCTGGCAATTAAATCATTAAAACGCTTTCTCGTTGCTTTTAACGACCTGCAAAGACAGTTCGCAGAAAAAACCCTGCGATTGGCGGGAATCCTTCTCACCATGTATGACCGGGACATTGAAGTTCACCGCCGGGTCAGCCAACAGATTTATAAAGCCTTGTCCGATTCAGTCTTCCAAACGATAATTCCTAGAAATGAAGCGATTATTGAAGCCAGCGCTCTGGGAAAGTCGGTTATTACCTACAACCTAAATTCCATTGGGGCGACAGCCTATATTCGATTGATGAATGAACTCGTGGATAAATTTTCTCTTCGCTAAATAAATGCCCAAACCGTCCCGACACCAAGCCCGAGTCCTCGCTTTCCAAACCATCTATTCCCGCCAAAAGTTGGGGGTTAATCCGAAAGGTGAGAACCACCTTTTGATAGAATCCGGTTTAAACGGAAAGTACAAAGATTTTAGCCAGGGATTGATCAACTCTACCTGGGAACGACTGGAAGAAATAGATCGTATCATCCAGAAGTTTTTAAAAAACTGGAAACAGCATCGAATCTCCGATTCACTGAATGCACTCCTGAGAATCGCTATAGGTGAACTGCTTCAATATAAAGACACGGAAAACAAAATTATAATCAACGAAGCACTTGAAATCTGTAAGAAGTTCGTTGATGAAAAAGCCACCAAGATTTGCAATGGAGTCCTCCATTCTGCCTCAAAAGAAATAAGGGTTGAACAACGGAATGAAAACGTTGGATAATAAGAAAGAATCCTACGCATTTATCATTTTCTCAACCCTAACCAATCAATGCTGTGCTTCAAAAAAATGTGAGCTTGGCAAACCTTATTGCCAAGAGATTGGCTGCTTCTTTCAATTCTTTGAATTTTAACCGTGATAAGCTGTTGATCATTGCCGGGATTAAATGGGCACTAATCCTGCTGGTTTTGCTCTCCGCCCCTTCCGTCTATTCTGCCGAAAAAACCATTTTGATTCTGGGTGATTCATTAACAGCCGGTTATGGTGTGGAAAAACATGAAGCTTTTCCCAAACTGTTGGAAAATCGACTGCATGAGCTGGGATTTATACAGGTAAAAGTTGTCAACGGCGGATTTAGCGGCTCCACAACAGCCAGCGCTTTCCAGAGAATACGCTGGTACATGAAACTAAACCCGGACATGATCATTCTCGGACTGGGTGCCAATGATGGACTTCGAGGACACAAGATAGAATCGATCAGAAGTAACCTTGCCAAAACCATCCAATTTGCCCGGGACCGTAATATCGTCATCGTGCTGGCGGGAATGAAACTGCCTGTCAACTATGGCAGCCGGTACACTCGTGATTTTGAAGCAATGTTTAAATCACTATCCGATCAATATGAAATACCTCTGATACCGTTTTTGCTGGAAGGAGTGGCCGGAAAGCCGGAACTGAACCTAGCGGACGGAATTCATCCCAATCCAAAAGGACACAAAATCATTGCAGAAATTGTCCTGACTCATATTCGCCCCTTACTGACCAACGCCCAATTGAACTAAGCACAGTGCATTATCAGGTACTCTTCTAACCCAGGCTGACTTAACATGATTCTCCAACTGAAAAACCTTTCTAAAACATATCCTGCCTCTGAAGGCGTTGAACCTGTTACCGTTTTGTCCAACCTTCAACTGTCTGTTGATAAGGGGGAAACCGTGGCCGTCCTCGGCAGATCGGGATGCGGAAAATCCACCCTGCTTTCCTTGATTGCCGGACTTGATCTTCCGACTTCCGGAGATGTATTGGTTGCGGACCAGTCCTTGATCACGATGAAAGAAAAAGACCTTTCAAAATTTCGGGCAAAAAACATCGGCATAGTTTTCCAGCAGTTTCATTTAATGCCCCATTTAACGGCGCTTGAAAACATAAGCCTTCCGCTGGAGCTGACCCATGATAAAGCTGCCAGGGAAAAATCGGAAACCATGCTTGAATCGATTGGTCTGTATAACAGAAAAACTCATTTCCCTCACCAGCTCAGCGGCGGAGAATGCCAACGCGTAGCCATAGGTCGTGCTTTGGTGATCGAACCGGCCATTCTCCTGGCAGATGAACCCACCGGAAACCTGGATGAAAAAACAGGTGATCAGCTGGCAGGGCTACTTTTTAAACTTGTGGAATCGATAAATATGACACTGCTGCTGGTCACCCATAACCAAAATTTGGCCGGCCAGTGTTCAAAACAATTAACCCTGAAAAACGGATGTCTGGCAGATGATCTGGTTACGATTAGCAATTAAAGAGATTCGCAATAATCCGAAGTTCAGTTGGTTTTTTATTTTCAACCTGTCTTTGGGACTGGTAGGATTTATCGCTCTCAACTCCTTCCAGCTTTCGGTTCATCAACACATTTCCAATCGTTCCCGGGCCATCCTGTCTGCAGACATAAGCATAAGAAGTACTTACGCACTTAAGGCGGAGGATCTGTCTTTTTTGGAAGAGCAAATGGGAGAATTTGAAGGGAAAACACGTAGGATTAATTTTCTCTCCATGGTGGCAGGCAAGGAAAGCTCCCGGCTTATACAAATCCTTGCCGTGGATCGCGGGTATCCTTTGTACGGCACCATCCTTTTAAAAAACAAAGGGAATATCGATCAACAGCTGTTAACGAGCGAACTGCTTGAATCACCCAATATTTGGGTACAACCCGAAATTCTTACTGTCCTGAACCTCAAAAAAGGGGATACGGTTACAATCGGTGCGAAACAGTTTGGTATTGCAGATTCAGTGGTGGATACCTCAACCGGTTTTGCCTATTCAAGCGGTTTTGCCTACAGCTTATTTATGGGAATCGACCAGGCCGAGCAAACCGGATTGATCGATGCCGGAAGCCGACGGTTCCATCAGTATTTTTATCGACTACCTTCCGGTTCAAATGCAGAGGCTGTAGCCGGACGGCTTAAAGAAGCCATCACAGAAAGATTTGGCAAAAACTCCTACCTGAATGTAAATACCCACAACAATGCCGGACGACAAATGACTCGCTTTCTGGGATACATGAATGATTACCTGGGATTGGTCTCCCTGGTAGCGCTCTTCCTGGCCGGCGTGGGAACCGCGTACTTGTTTCGCAGCTATCTGGCGGGCAATTTAAAGGATCTTGCAATTCTGATGATACTTGGCGCTGAAAAGCGCAATACCTATATCTTTCTGTTACTGCAACTAGCCATGTTGGGGACTGTCGCAGCATTGCTTTCCGTTGGCTTGTCTTTCTTTTTCATTCCGGTTCTGACCTCTTTGTTGAGTGATTTTTTGCCAAACAATTTCGAAACAGTCTTTAGTTGGCAAAGCATTGTGTTAGCCTTGGCCATGGGTATGCTGGGGAGTCTGCTGTTTTGTTTGCCCATCTTGTATCGCATTCATAACCTTAAACCCCTGATCGTCTTTAATGAAAGTCAGCGCTCCACTCCCCTGAATCGAGGAATTGAGCCCTTCAAATACCTGGCTTACCTGCCCCTGCTCGTTACTTTTTGGCTGGTTGCCGTCTGGCAGTCAACTTCCTGGTTCATTGGCAGTATCTTTATGGGAAGTCTTATTGCTTCGTTTGTGATCTTAGGAATCATCGGCTGGTTATTGATTAACTTTGCAAACAAAGTGTCAACAGATATTCACCTGGTTTTCAGACTGGCCTTCAGAAATCTTTATCGCAACAAAACAGCCGTCATATCCAGCTTTCTGGCTATTGGACTGGGAGCGCTTTTGATCAACCTGATTCCACAGATCGATTACGGCCTTCAAAAGGAAATCAGGAAACCTGAAACAACCAATCTTCCTTCATACTTTCTTTTCGATATCCAGCCTGACCAGGTGGATAGAATCAAACAAACCCTGGCAGATTCAGGCTACGAATTAGATAACGTTTCCGCCTGGATCGAAGCACGCTTAAGCCAGATAAACGGGGAGGACTATTCCAAGTTTGAACCGGTGGAGAGAACCACCAGGGAGCAAAGGCGCAGGGGATATTCCAGAAGGCGTACCCAAAATCTAAGCTACAGGCTGGATCTTTATCCATCGGAATCCTTGGAAAGCGGTCGACCGTTTTCCGGCAAGTATAATCTTGAGTCGGATGAACTGCCGGAGATCTCATTGGACAGCGGCTTTGCCGACGATCTCGAAGTCCAATTGGGTGATACTCTTACTTTTGATGTCCAGGGAATTCCGATTCAGGGAAAAATAGTCAACTTCCGGGAGATCAAGTGGCAAACCATGCAGCCCAACTTCTTCGTTATTTTTCAACCGGGAGTATTGGAGGACGCCCCGAGCACCTTCCTGGGAACCATATACAGGGTAAAAAACGAGGACAAGGTAGATTTGCAAAATTCTATTGTTCGACAATTTCCCAACATCTCCATGGTGGATATCAGCATGGCTGTCAACAAAATCCTCGAAATCACCGGCCAGATCAGCTGGGCAATTCAGGTCATGGCGTTTTCAGCCATTTTTGTGGGGATGATCGTCGTTTACTCAATTGCACGCTATAATTCTCAAAGCCGCATGAAGGAGATCAATCTACTCAAGGTGTTGGGTGCGGGTTTTAGTGACATCCGAGTGATCATCATTCTTGAATTCTGTATATTCGGATTCGGCGCATCCCTGGTTGGCTCCATTCTAAGTCTGGCAGCTGCCTGGATCATGTCGTTTTTAATTTTTGACAGCATCTGGGCGATATCCTGGCCAATTGTGGCATTTACAGTTTTTTCCATTACAACCTTAACAATGATTGCCGCATACCTGGGAACCCGAAAAGTACTGGCGCAAAAGCCATTGTCCTTGCTGCAGGCAGTGTAATTGGTTGCAAAAAACGGGTTAGGCATGAGTGGCAGAAACAAGTTTTTTATTTTGAATTGAGTGCTGAAATACAGTAAAATTGAACATAACCCAGAAGGTCTCCATTCAGATCTATAGGCAATTCCGATCCCTGTTACAGAGGAGATGGTTATGTTCAGATTCACGGCCGTTTTTTTTACTTTTTTGGTATTGTTACCTATCCAGATTGATGCCCGGGATAAAACATTAAAAGTTGCTTTGTTTGACTATTACCCTTTTTTGATGAAGGATTCTCCTGACAAGGGTTATGCATTTGATATTACGAGAGAAGCTGTTGCCACAGAAGGTTATTCTCTAACCTTTCGGTTTTTACCCCTTATCAGGTCAATTCACGATACGATTCATTTAAAGCACGATATTATACTTGGATTAAATCCATCGCATACAGCAGAGATTGCATTCAGCAAAACCCCAATTACTACGCTGAGATTTATGATTTGGAGCCGAAAAGGATTAAAATGGAGATACGATTCTACTTCAAGTTTGAAAGAAGTTAAAATGGTAACCATATCAGGCTTCGATTACACATCTTCGGACAAGGCTTATCAGGATTATATAAATAGCAAGCCGGATAACGTTCGAGTGATGTTTGGCGATAACGCTATCCAACGGGCTTTTAAACTTATCAATGCAAATCGGGCAGACATTTTCAGCTTGGATATTGATCAAGCAACAGTAATTCTGAAGAAGATGAACATGGCGGACAAGTTTATGTCAGTTGGAGAACTAAAAGACCATTATCGCGGTTATTTTGGTGTCAGTCAGAACCATCCTCAAAAGGAAGCTATACTTATTGCCTATGAAAAAGGAATGAAAAAAATTAGAAAAAATGGTAAGCTGCAATCAATAATTGATTATTACAAGGCGAAGTACGGTTTGAAGCATCAACCCCTGTGATAATTGGCAACCATTTAAACCGGTTTTCCGTTTTCAAATGATAATTGTTGAAACCAGCTAAAATTGAACCACAGATTTTGATATGAAGATATCTGTCGAGTGCTATTCCGGCTATTGTGCCGATGAGAAACCCAAGCGGTTCACCTTACGCAATAAGAAGATCGAAGTGGTTGACCTTCGATCACAATGGCGTTCACCCGGTTATCAGAATTTTCTGATTCAGGGGGATGATAACTCCATGTATACTCTTCAACTCGATACCCAGACCTGGAATTGGGAATTAACTGCATTTCAATACCGTCCCCCGGACAAAAATATCCATTCACCTTAACCTCTTTTCAGACCTTTTCTTAATCATAATGTTACTTCTGCCGTTTATTCATGCGCAATGGCCGTCTAAGATTATGATTAAGAACAAGGCGAATGTGATTAACAAAAAACATCTTTCCTTTTAAGTAATTACCTTCCTCTTTCTTGTTTTTCTTCATTTCCTCAAAAAGATTTTTTGCTTGCAAAATAGTGAACATATGTATACTATCAATGCAATAAAACTATTTTGCATGTTCGTGAAGGAAAAAATGAGCAAGCCATTAGAGACTGATATTATCAACCTTAGTAGTGCCGAAACCGAAATTGCCAAGCGTTTTCCGGGCTCAATGGTACCGGGTAAAAGACTGGAGTTTCAGCCCCAAAAACTGGGATCTTGCATTGAAGAGATCGACGACTTTCTGGAAGGTGGATTGCCTTTTAACGGGGTAACCGAGTTCGGTATGCCACTGGGCAGGGAAGGAAGGGTTTTGTTACTCAAATTTCTGGTCAATGCCACCCGGGGCATACTGACAAAACCAATGTGGACTTTATGGGTTTCCTCACACAATGATTTTAAGGTGTTCCCTCCCGCCTGGTTTGCCAGGGGAGTTTCAGCTTCACGCATTGTATTTACCCACTCGGAAGCTCCAGCCCAGGATTTGAAACGGGCAATCATCAATCCGTTATTCAAATTGATCGTATTGGACTCACCACAGAACTTTAGCAGGGATGATTGCTTTTTCGTCAATACCCAGGCTCGTTTCAACCAGCAATTGATCATCCTGCTACGCAACTTTTTTCTTTCCAACAAACAGGGAAATGTCTGGTCGAAACTAAGGTTCAATTGCTGGAAACAGCAAAGCAACGGGCGGTTTGTCCTTAAAACTGTGCGCGGATTGCCCCGTCGCCAGATCAGTATTCATGAAAAGAGGTTAAGATGAAACCGTTTCAGGAAGAGATTTTTCCGGAATTCTATATTGCCCTGGAAACAGCCAGGGAGGACCCGCAGATTTTGCAAAGTCTGACTACCGATGTCATGCGATGGTCTGAAGATATCTGGATCATGGATCTTTCCCGTTATCATAACTATTGGTTGAAGCAGGCGGAAAAAACCCGGCTTGGGGTATTGGGATTCTGGCGGAAATTGTTTAATCATCTGCTGGGGGAAGAAGCTGTTGATTCTGATTCTCGTGTTATTTCGATAATGCCGTCCTATCGGGCGTGTTGTGCCCGTAATCCATGGTCTGCAGTACTGCTGCTGCAGGCTATGCGACAGAGAGGCGCAAGAGGCCTGGTTTCCCTGCGAGGGAAGTTCGGCCAATCCCTGTTTCAATCGATCACCTGGACCACCTGGTGGGAGCAAATCAATGCCATCGAAGATCATTTTCTGTCTGCGAAAATCAAAGGGTTCAAGCAGGCAGGATTCAGGCAGCAATGCAAACGTTTACAACTGGCTATCCCCCGTTTGGATTTCAAACATCCCTGGGAAATGAGAATACTCAATTGGCCGGGCGTTAAAAAACGTTTTGGAGAAATACTGGCCAACATCTGGGGCTGGAGTTATGGTGCCGATCCCGAAAAGCCCCAAACCGTTTATCAAAGCCACTTTCCCTGGAAGTCCCGGCGTTTTGGTGAACCTCCTTTTGTCAGAAGAAACCTGGACTACCCTCTACTCCTCTGGCATCAGTTTGAACCACTTCTGGTGGAGGACTTTGACAAGCTTTGTCTGGCAACCAGGAACAGCGGACAGCGGGTGACCCGCATCGAATGGACCCTGACCTTTGAAAACATGAATGAGCTGACTGTTCCTATCCTTTTTAGGAATCCTCATAATCTGCAGGAGGAGAAAAAACGGCACCTTACTTCATTGCTGCAGGCCAATTACGGGTTTACTAAAACCGTAACCAAGGCATTTCCCCCTGACTCGGAGAACGCGCATTATGAGACCATGCCACTGGTTCTGGCATGGGAACTGAGGATTACTGACAGCCTGTACTTACCTGATGTGGTATTGGATATCTTTGGTGAGGAGCAGGAAAAAGGCAAGGAACTGGATGTACTGTTACGCCTGGAGAATGAATTGCCGGTGCATCTTAGTCGTTTTTCACCCCGGGGAGACTGGTTTCCGGAAGATTCTTTCACCCCTGAGCATTTTGAGGCGGAAGAGATCGTTTCCGAAACTCCGGAAATCCAGCGCTCCCTGGAAGCATTGGCGGAGGAAAGACCGCTTTTTATTCGCAGCAAGCTGCTACCGGTAGATCAGCTGGGGGAAAAAGTCGCTGCCCGTTTTCTGGAGAGCACCATGGGCAAGTGGTGGAAGGCTGAAAATTCCACTGAAAAAGAGCGCAATTATTTCAAGCATATCGATTCCGAGGGTAATGCTTTTTGGGTGTTTCGTGACTCTGCAGGACAATGGTATCAACATGGTATTTTCGGTTAACAGCTGGCATGAATGGATCTGCCATACCAATTTTTCCTTTTTGCTGGGAGCGTCGCATCCCCATGAACTGGT
>JANQLH010000029.1 GCA_028280735.1 SAR324 cluster bacterium
AGCTCCTTTCTTTTCCCGCAACCAGTTTCTGATAAGTGTCGCAGTTTTGAGAGGATCTTGTCTTGCAATTTCGATAATTTTGTCTCTCGGCGGAATTCCGGTTTCTTTTTCTGTCGGAATTTCGAGTTCTTCACCTTCAAGCTCACCGATGGTTGTAGGCAGACCCATAAGCAGATCCAAATCTTCCGGCTTGGCAGATAGCTTTTGAACCATGGGGCGTATCACCATGAAGATCAGTAATACGATAATCACACCTACCAGAATAAAGCGGATCAGATCGATTACAAACTTTCTCGTGGCATCACGCTGGTGTTGTTTTAGTTTTTCCTGCTCTACCAGGGGTTGTGAGAACTTCATGTTTTTCACAGTGATGGTATCTCCCCTGGATTCTTCAAATCCCACGGTTTGCCTGGCAACCAACTCGATGGTTTCCATTTCTTCCGGTGTTCTTGGCATATATTGAGGACTTCCGATGACTTCCCCGCTTTCATCACGGATGTACTCATAACGACCGTCCAATAATACGGCAACACTCATTCTAAGGATCTTCCCTGCGGATTTGGTGCGGGTGATGTGCCGTTTACTGTTTACGAAATTGGTACGTTTGGTTCGCTTGTTCACTGTGGATACATTAGCCACTTCACTGGCGCCAGCCCTGACTTCCGGTGAATTGGACGTTACACCCGGAACTCCGACAGGTATAGAACGAGACCCGGTGGAATCTTCCGTGTTTACTTCTTCACTCAATACTGCTGAAAGATCCGGATCGATCAGTTCCTCGGTGATTTCGCTGGAATCAAAATCCATTTTCACGGAAACACGGACTTCAACCCGGTCGGGGCCGGTTATCTTTTCCAATTGAGTCAATAACTTGTCTTGTAGTCTTTGCTCAACAACTTGTTGATAGTGATAGTTTTTGTTGCGAATCTCGGCGCTGTCAGGATCTGTCAGACCTTTTGAAAGGAGTGCACCGCTTTGGTCGGCAACTCTTACGTCCTTGGGTGCCATACCTGCAATAGAGCCTGATACCAGGTTGATAATCGTTGTTACTTCTCTTTGTGTTAACCGTTGATTGTTACCGACATCCACAACCACGGATGCTGTTGGGTGCTTTTCATCATCAAGGAAGAGCGATTTTTCAGGAAGAGCCAGGTTCACTTTTGCCGTGTTAATCATTTTGATCTGGGTGATCAACCTGGCTAACTCTCCTTCAAGTGCTCTTTTGTATTGGATTTTTTGTTGAAATTCCGTGGCACCAAAATTACTCTCGTCAAATATCTCCAAACCGACGATGCCTCCCATCTGGATTCCCGAGGAGGCGATGTCCAATCTAACCCTGTCAACCATGGAAGCAGGTACCAGTATTGTATTTCCTCCCGGTTGCAGGACATATTCGATATTAAGCTCCTCCAGTTTGCGAACGATATTGCCGGCATCCTGTTGGGTCATTCCACTCACCAGCGGTGCCCACGTGACTTGCTGAGAGAAATAGACAAATGAAACCAGTCCGATCAAAATTGCACCCAGGGATGAAAAAAGAAAGATCTTTTTCGCTGTGGTCAGTCCCTGGAAGAAATTCTGAAATTGCGTTTGAAAATCGGATGCGAAAGTATCAGCGGTTTGTTCAGCCATTGGTTTCAATCCTTTTGTTTTGTTACGTTATTACTCATAGTGTTGATTATATCTGCATTCTCATGATTTCCTGATAAGCACTGACAACCTTATTACGAACGGCCATCAACATTCGCAGGGAAACATCTGCTTTTTCCATCGCCACAACCGTACCAGAGATATCCTTGTTCTTTCGTGTCATCATGTCAGCCACTTTTTTCTCTGCGTAGACCTGGTCTTTGTTCACCTCATCAAACATTTTTTGAAATGAATCGGATATATGCTTAGCTGCAGATCTTGGTGTGCCAGGTCTTGGAGCCTGTGTCTTTTGAACGCTTACTGAAGATTCTTGTATTGAGTTTGCCATGATTCTGCCCCCCGGAAGTCATTATTAATCCACATTCAGATTATGATTATTTCTTTTGGTTCATCGCTTCGTATTCGGCAGCGATATTTTTTGCCGTTTTGAGTGATGATTTCCCGCTTGCGGAAAAATTTTCCACAACACTATCCAGATTACCGAGCTTGTTCTTGGGAATGGTAGCTTCAACCGTCGTTTTGGAAGTGGCTTGAACACCACTGTTTTCCATCATTTCATTGATTTCACTACCCATGTTTTCGAGTTTTTTAACCGTCTGCAAAAGCTGGTCTTCAAACTTGGTATCTTGATTTTGCTCTGCATTCTTTTTTCGAGCCTGAAGTTTGGCGTCGATTTTCAATAAGTCAATTTTATTGATTTCAGTCATCTTTATTCCTTCTATCTATCTAACATAAAAGGTCATTTTTATTTTCCGATTTCCAGGGTACGTACAATCATATTTTTGGTCGCGTTGATCGATGCAACGTTTGCTTCGTAAGAGCGTTTGGCAATCATGAGATTGGTCATTTCCTCAACCGCATCAATGTTTGGTAATTCAACGTATCCTTCTTCGTTGGCATCCGGATGAGTCGGCTCATATTTCATTTTGGGTGGTCTGCTGTCTTCAACAACTCCGACGACTTTAACATGTCTGGTTCCGTCATCAGCTTCCTGTGATACCAGTTCTTCATGAAAGGATTTATCTGCCGGCATGGCCGCAAAAATGGCTTCTTTCCGACGATAAGCTCCACCGCCCGGTGTACGAGTGGTATTTATATTGGCGATATTGCTGGAAATGGTTTTCATCCTGGTCCGTTGAGCAGATAGACCGGATGAACTGATTTCCATACTATCAAACATTGACATTATCTACCTCCTTCCATGATTGCCGATTTTAACAATCTGAATTTCCAGTTAACAGATCTAGCTGCAGCCTGGTACATCAATTGGTTTTCCGCCAGTTTAGCCATTTCTTTATCAAGATTAACCGTGTTACCGTCCACTCGAGGATCAGGGTTATGACTGTTGATTTGTGAACCGGTTACATCTTCAATGGGAATTTCCTGTCGACCGTCAAAATGCCGGGGATCGGTCACATTAAGTTCTCCCGGCTTATTGCTGTATAAAGCGGTGTTCAAGGCTTTTTCAAACACAAGGTCCTGCGCTCTGTAACCAGGCGTTTCACGGTTGGCAATATTAGCTGCTATCATGGAGTTCCTTTTGGACCTTAATTCCATGGCTTTTTCCAGCATTGCCATATTGCGATCAAATATTTTTACTGACATCTTTTTTCCTTGCTTTTCAAGGTGTTACCACTCAATCAACACGACGGTACTAAGGGTTTAGACAAGAAATGCAAAGAGAAGACCAGAGAGGCAAAACAGTCAATAATTTTTAACGGGGAAATAGAGGGGGAGTACCGGGTAGAGAATACCCGGCGAGACTACTGTTTTTGGCTTGCCAGCCAACGCTCAGCGTCAATTGCTGCCATACATCCTGTACCGGCTGCAGTGACCGCCTGGCGATATTCGCTATCCATTACATCTCCACAGGCAAACACCCCTTCGACATTCAATGCTGTGCTTCCTGATTTTGGTAGCAGGTAACCGTTCTTATCCATATCCAAAAGACCTTTGAATAGCTTGGTATTTGGAGTGTGTCCGATTGCAACAAACAAGCCCGTCACGCCGAGCTCTGATGTTTCCCCGGTTTTAATGTTTTTTATTCTCAGGTCGGTCATATTGTTTTCATCCCCAACGACTTCTTCAACCACGGAATCCCATTTTACCGTGACTTTATCGTTGTTTAGCACGCGATCCTGCATCGCCTTGCTTCCTCTAAACTGGTCCCTGCGGTGGATTAAAAAGACTTGTTCACAAAAGTTCGTTAAATAAGAAGCCTCTTCCAATGCGGTATCCCCACCTCCTACAACTGCGACCTTTTGACCTTTGAAAAAGAATCCGTCACAAGTGGCACAAGCTGAAACCCCTTTGTTTTTGTATTTGATTTCGCTATCCAATCCCAGGTATCTGGCAGATGCTCCTGTAGCAATAATCAGGGCGTCACAAGTATAGGTCTTGCTGTTTTCTTTTAATCTAAAAGGTCTTTCGGAAATATTGACGTCAGTTATTTCTCCAAATACAACTTCGGTGTTGAATCGTGTTGCTTGCTTTTCCATTTGCACCATCAGTTCATTCCCATCAACACCTTCGGGAAAGCCGGGGAAATTTTCCACATCTGTTGTTGTCGTTAATTGTCCTCCTTTTTGTGGGCCGGAAATAATCATTGGCGAAAGATTTGCTCTCGCTGCGTAAATTGCTGCTGTGTAACCGGCAGGTCCCGATCCCAAAATGATAATTTTTCTATGGATTGAATCCTCGGAAGCAGAATCAATCTGCAACAGTTCATCAAGTTTTCCTGCTCTTTCAAGATCATATAAGTCGTCACATCCTCCAACGTGTTTTTCATCAATGAAAATCTGGGGAACAGTTCGTCGACCATTGGCTTTTTCTATCATTTCGTTCAATCGTTCCGGATAGACATCCACTTCGATTTCTTCATAGCTGACACCCTTTGAAGCAAGCAGTTCCTTGGCTCTTACACAATAAGGGCAATAGTCTTTTGAATAGACAACAACATTTTTCATTTCTAATACCAATACAGAATTATTTTTTGGGATTTGTTGCGGAGTGAGCTTTAATTATCAGTTTTTTTTTCTACTAAAGCGAGCACAGAATCAACCAAAATAGTGAGATCGGGAACAGGTTTGAAAAAGACGTTTTCTGTTTTCATTCCTATAGCTTTTAACTCATCCGAAAGCACATAACCAACAGAGCCGGTGTGAATGGCAAATCGAATCGTTGGATAAAGATTGTGTATTTTTTGAATCAGCATATCACCGCTCATCCCGGGGAGACGCAAATCAACTACCACAACATCTATCTCCGTTTCTTCCAGCAGACTGATTGCCGCTTCTGCGCTGTCGGCCCTGGAAACGGTAAATTCAAAATCCTCCAGAAATCCGGTCAAACTGTCCAGAATGAACTGTTCGTCATCGACAACCAAGACATTATAACCTGATCCGCTTTTCATGTATCAGACTCCGGATAACTTTTTAATCCCATTCACTAAAAGGTGAGCAAGGGGTTTAACTATCTACGATTATTGGATATTGACAGCTTTCATTGGTTTTAAGTCAAGATTCCAATTCTCCTTACAGAATAATGCATTCTCAAATTATTGGCAATCCCGTATACTAGTCCTCCCTCGCCTTGGAAACAAGAAATATCAATGACTAAACCAGGATGCCATTTTCGAACTGCAGCATTTGATAAAGCGATAATCATGCCGGAACAATCCTTTTTAGACAGATTTGCCTATAGTATCTTTCAGTTTGCCTCGCACCACAAATTACTGGAAAATCATGACAAGGTGATTGTGGCGGTAAGCGGAGGCGCTGATTCAATTTGTCTGCTGGTGTTGTTGGATTATTTTAGAAGTAAGATAGATTTTAATCTGCACGTGGTGCATTTTCACCACGGTTTAAGGAAAGAGAGCAATCAGGAAGCCGAATTTGTCAGTCAGCTCGCAATTGATAGAAACATTGCGTTCAGTCTAAAAAAAACAGACAAACTAAAGGATTCAAAAGGTGTACAGCAAAAAGCCAGGGAGTGGCGTTATTCGCAACTGGGAATGTTGCAGCAAAAACATGATTGCAACAAAATCGCGCTGGGGCATCATCTGGACGATCTGGTGGAAACACAAATCTGGAGAATGATTCGAGGGGGATCACTCTTCTCTTTCAATCCAATGCAAGTGATTAATCTTCCTTATATCAGGCCGCTTTTAAACACTCCTAAAGAGGACTTGAAGAACTATCTGCAACAACTGAATCAGCGATGGTTTGATGATACCTCCAACGAGAAAAACGATTACACACGAAATTTAATTCGTAACAAAATCATTCCTGAGATGGAGCGTTGTGCAGGCGGCAAACTATCTGAAAAACTATTGAACCTTAATGCCGATGCCTTGTATTTAAAACAACTTTTTGAAGAACTGGTTCCCAGGGGTTTGTACGAGAGAGAATCGTTGGAATACGAGGTGATTTCGGGCCTGAATCCGTTGTTAGGTCATGAGTTAATACACAGGTTTTTGTTGTTTCACCGCCAAACCGAAATCACCCGGGTAAACATTGAAAAAATTCTGCAAATGGTGAAATCAGGCAAAGGAAACTGGAGCATTGCGCTGAAAGGCGGTGTAATCGTTCACGGGGCGCAAAAGACACTTAAAATATCCAAGCGGTAATCTGCTTTAACTTCTTCCAAAGAGTTACTACTTAACAATACTCCAGATGTTGATTTCATTCTAAATGCTGATAGGCTGGAGGAATGATTCTGTTTGGCAATTTCGGCTTATTATCTGCATAGGCAACTTTCTCATTCCGGAAAATCCAATATAACCAACTTTAGCAGGATAAATAATCAACTTGGTCCTTTTGATAAACGTTAATCGATTTTTTGCGGTGCAGATAAAGACAAGCCTCTTCGCTTGTCTTTTTTTGATTATCTCAAGTAAACTGCATGCCTATTCCAATCCCACGATCAAAGTCCTGTTGTTTAAAACGTCACAGTCCATCAAAATAGGCAGTGCATCGGGTCTAAGACCGGTAAATCACAACATTGGGTTAAAAGATAACCGTTCTCTCACAATACGGTCTAAAGGAAAAAACGCGCTGCTCATTGATGGCTTTGTTTCGCTGACAAATCCGATCCTGCTGAAATCCGAAAGCAAAATATCGGTACGTAAATCAAACTCCCGCTCCAAAAGACACTACCAGGGAATTATCGAAGTCAGACCTTTTAAAAACATGGCGTACGTCATCAACCATTTGCCCATGGAGAGTTATCTGGCAGGGGTCTTAAACGCAGAAATCAGCACGAAATGGGCTATCGAAGTTGTTAAGGCACAATCCGTTATTTCCAGGACGTTTGCTCTCTATCAAATGGAAAAACGTAAAAAGCATATGTGGCATGTAACGGCGGGCCTTTCGGACCAGGTGTACCTGGGTGTTGATATCAGTGATGAACGAGGAGCGTTTGCCATTCATCAAACCAGGGGAATAGTCGTGACATACCAAGGAAAGTTGGCGCAGACCTTTTACCATTCCAACTGTGGAGGCGTAACTGAAGATGCAGGGGCTCTTTGGAAATATTCATTCCCCTATTTGCATGTGAGAACGGTTCCTTTTGGTAAGTCGGACCCTCGTTTCAATTGGGAAGCACGAATGTCCCAAAAGGAGTTGTTGCAGGTGTTCAGAAAACTGGGATTTAAAGGACAGAAAATAACTGAACTGACAATATCCGAATACAGTCCTTCCGGAAGGGTTGCAACTATCTACCTTAACGGGTCGCCGAAAAACAGTTTCAAAGGCAAAGATTTTCGTCGTATCGCCGGTTATCGAAAAATACAAAGTCTTTTGTTCAAGATATCCGGAATACCGGGGGGAATCTTGTTCAGTGGAACGGGTAACGGACATGGAGTAGGGTTAAGCCAGTGGTCTGCCAAGGAAATGGCAGACAAAGGCCATCAATATTCTGATATTCTTGAATATTTTTACCAAGGAACCCAGCTTAAGCAATATTGGAAGTAGATCAAATAACCTTCAGGGAACGGCAAAGCACAAGGGCATCCATGTGGCTGACACCCGCCTTCCTAAGTATTCGCGAAACTTCAAACAGGGTTTGCCCGGTCGTACAAACATCATCAAACAATAATACTCTTTTGTTAGACAAATCCCCGGTCACCTCAAAGGAATTTTTTACATTGGCCATTCTTTCTTTTTTGGTTTTTCCCGCTTGTTGGGCAGTCCATGACTTTTTCCTCAACATCTTGGTATCAACCGGCACCGTCTTTTGCCGGCTTAAAAGATAAACAGCCTGATTATAGCCCCTGTTAAACAATCTTAAGGGATGCAAGGGGATTGGTAGAATGAGGTCAATGTCTCGCAAAAACTCCCGATTTGCTTGAAACCAATTTAAAATAAACCTTTGAAACATTCGCCCTGTGACAAAGTTCCTGTTATATTTTAATGAGCTGATCCATTTGGGTATGGGATCTTCGTATGCAAACACGGCAAACAGGTGATTCAGGTTTTTCGCCCAATCCACCAGGCAGCTCTTCTGATCATGAGCTAGACCGCATTTCAGGCATAACGAAGAATCAAATCTGGGCAATACTAAAAAACATCTGCAACACAAAAAAGGTGATTCCGATCTTATTTGTTGGTGAATAAAGGATCTACATTGGATGCACCAGGAAGGAAACATGCCGGATTGTCTATGGATTACGGGAAAGCTTTAAGTGAAGATAATGTTCAGCCGCCAGGTATGAACTCCTGACCAAAGGTCCGCTGGCGACGTATTCAAATCCAATTTTTAACCCCTGTTCCTTGAACCATTCAAATCGATCAGGATGCACATATCGTTGAACCGGCATACATTTTTTACCGGGTTGCAAGTATTGACCCAAGGTTAAAATGCTGACACCGGTTTGCCTGATATCCTCCATGGCCTCAATCACGTCGTTATCTGTTTCTCCCAAACCGAGCATAAGTGAGGATTTTGTTACAACAGTGGGATTAAACTCCGCAATTCTTTTTAAAACAGCCAGGGATTGTTCGTAACCGGCCCTTGGATCTCTTACCTTTGCGGTGACATTTTTGGTGCATTCAAGGTTATGTCCGATGACTTCTGATTGACTGGTTGCTATCTTCTGAAGAGCTTTCGGATCTCCTTGAAAATCAGGGATCAGAAGCTCAATTAAGATATCTTTATTGATTAGCTTTATCTCGTTAACGCAGGAAACAATATGCATGGCCCCGAAATCAGGTAGATCATCCCTGTCAACGCTTGTTAGCACGGCATATTTAAGTTTTAACGATCGAATAGTTTCTGCCAGGTCTCCAGGCTCTTTGGAGTTTAGAGGAGGGGGTTTTTTTTGAGTTTTCACTGAACAAAAACGGCAGTGCCGCGTACAGGTATCTCCCATGAGCATGAATGTGGCTGTTCCGTTTTTCCAGCATTCCCACTGGTTTGGACACCTGGCTTCTTCACAAACAGTGGCAAGCCCTGACTGTTTGGTGGAAGAGCTTATTTTTTGTACATTGGCCCCAACCGGGATTTTCGTTCGAATCCACCCCGGTTTTTTTAAATACTGTGTCATGTTAAACGGTTTTACAAAGAAACAAGGTCAGTTTAATCGCCGCAGGTGTCATTTTTTTCACCCAATTACCTAACAAATTAAAGCAATCCGCTCAGACCTGCAACCGGGATTCTTGTAACCCTACAAGTTTAAGGTTCAAGGAAAATCAAAATTCCGTTATCGTTTAACTTATGAAACGCTTACGATTGATTCCCTACTCCGACTACTCGGCTGCTTTCAACATGGCAGCCGATGAATACATTTTATCCACGCCCGGCACAACCCTGCGATATTACGGCTGGAGCTTTCCCACTCTTTCTTTTGGAAGAAACAATAAAAAACTGGAAGATATCGATTTGGATGTCTGTAAATCAAACCGAGTTGAACTGGTTTCCCGGCTGACGGGAGGTAAAACCGTCCTGCATCAGCATGAAATAACCTATTCGATTTGCTCGGATATAGAATTGTTCTCAAGCTCAATTTTGCAAACCTATCGCATGATAAGTCAGCCTCTTGCCGAAAGCCTGAATCTCTTTGGGGCGAATACCGAAATATCACCAAAACAATCAAGTAAACGGGAAACATCCATTTGTTTCCAGGAAGTGTCAGCATACGAAATTGCCGTAGGAAAAAAGAAAATCGTCGGCAGTGCACAATATCGAAAAACAAATCGCTTTTTGCAACACGGTTCCATCCTGATCGATTTAGACTGGGATCTGTGGAAAAAAGTGTGGAAGGTGCCACCGGAATCGAAAGCTTTGGAAAGGCGAATTACCACGGTAAAAAAGGAATCTACGAAACCTTTCGATCAACAACAATTTGAGTTGCATTTTGCCGGACAATTATCCGAGATACTGAGGATGGAATACTACCTGAAAGATTTCACATCAGTAGAAGTAAACCACATCACAAAACTTATGAAGCAATATGAATGGACAGATAGCAATAGTCCGGGGGGAAGGTAAGAAGTATAGCCGGTCTTGATGAATACCGGCTAACAGCATAGACCAGGATTTAGATGACTACCCTTGCTCTCGCAGCAGCTCTTTTTCTATCCTTATGTCGTGTCTTTTCTGCATCCTCTCTTTTTAGCTTGTTGCGTACACTCGGTTTTGCGTAATATCGTCGTTTTTTCAATTCCTTAAAAAGACCTTCTCTAATCAGCAATCTTTTTAATTCTCTCATCGATTTTTCCACTTGATTGTTAACGACTTTTACTTCCATATGGTTTTCTCTCTCACTAAAGCTTATTGTATAAAGGAATGCAGCTAATTATTGTTGTTTAATCGCCTATTAGACCACTAAGTTGCGGGTTCGTCAAACCTATTTTAACCAATCAAAGGCAAAACAATAACGGACATGAGGTTAATCAATAATATTTAAAGGGCACAGTCATTATTTGGTTGGTACGCGGCCATAAATTTTGGGGTATATCTCGTTTAAAGCCCGGTTAAAATGATCGGGATTGTCAATTTCGGTCCAAACCAGGTCGGGGATTTTTAGGTAATGAACTTCATTGGCTGAGGAAAGATGGGAGATGCATTCCTCATAATGCGCAAGTCTTTGCTGTTCCAGGTTTTCCTCGTAAAATCCGCAAAGCTTTTTGTAAAACGCCGTCGAAATCTTTGAAATGCCGACCAACTCCCCTTGACAGGGAAACTGATCGGTTAATTCCTTATTAATCCGTTTTACCAAGCCTTCATTTCCGCAGACATATACTTCATCACCGGAACCGGTCTTTCCCGAGATGAGTATGGCAGTATCGTATCGGCAGGTGAGCAAAGCCGGAACTGATCTGTCTTCATACAAGAGATCGGATTCCAAAAGCAAAAAATCTTTGGAAATCAGATTGCGGACCAGATAGAGAGAATGCATGCTACCCGTGGTTTCAAATTCCTTATTCGCAACGAATCGAATACCGGGGTGAATGCTTGTCAAAGCAGCCCGATATTTTTCGCCGGCATAACCCGTTACAATGATAATGTCGCTTATTCCTTCATTAGTAAGCCTATGCAGCGATTCAAGAATAAGGGTTTTTTCACCAATTTCAAGCAAACCTTTGGGTTTATTTTCCAAAACTTCCCGCAAACGAGTGCCCATGCCTGCTGCTAAAATGACTGCCGTGTTAACCTGGTTCATCAATATCCTAACTTAAGAGCTTAGCCTCTTTTTTACAAAAATTTGTTTGACAATTAATTACCTGTTGCTCAACAAAGACTGGATCATCCGCTCTTTCACTTCATGAGGTTTAATTTTTGGTCTGCCCAGATCTTTGGGAGAACCTTTTTTAATTCTCATGTGAATAAAGACCGGACCATTCTTGACAGTACAATTAGTCATAATTTTTTCCAACTCATCCAGACTGTCTGTCGAATACACTTTCCTGTAGCCGCACGACTCAGCTATGGCTGCCATGGCAATATCTCTGCTCACTGAGGACTGGCCGCCGGTGGAGTCGTTTACTTCATTGTCCAGCAAAACATGAAGCAAATTGCTTGGTTTGATCGAACCGATTGTTGCCAGGTTACCCATTCTCATCAAAGCTGCCGCATCGCCGTCTAAAACAATCCAGCGAATATCTTGTGAACATATAGCTGCACCTAAGGTAAAAGATGAGGCACAACCCATGGAACCTACCATATACAAATGTTTTTCGGAATCATCCAAGGTATATAGTTCTCTTCCGGTTTTACCTGTGGTGGCAACTATGTAATCACTTTCCGATTTGTTTTTTATGATGGTGTTAATGGCATCTGTTCTCGTCGGCCTTTGGGAATAGTTCTTTGTCAGGTTTTCTACGAACTCTATCCGCCTTTCACCAATAGGATCATCCAACTCTTTTTGCCGAAGTTCCTGAGTTTCGATGGTTCCCTTTCTCAAAACAAAAGCAAACGGCTGCCCGGTATCGGACATGTAGTCGATAGCTGCTTTCACAGAGGGCTTCAAAGAATCCGGTTCTGTCGGAAAATAATCCCATTTGATTTTCATAGTCGAAAGCATTTCCTCAGTAATTTTCCCCATTAGCTCGTGTTGAGGTTCATCAGGAGGCCCTCCAGGCTGTCCGCGATGTGTTACTATCATTAGCAATGGAAAACGAAATGTCGTAAC
>JANQLH010000109.1 GCA_028280735.1 SAR324 cluster bacterium
CTTTGGTTGGGGACAAGGGGATAGTCTCTGCCAATTCCGAGCGAGCCGCAACAATCAGAATCTCCAGCGATAAACCGGCCCTGGTGATAAAAATCCCCATGGAAAGCTTCATCAGGGATTTTAAGGATACAAACATTGAAGATGAAAGCTTCAATCAAGAGAAGAAAATCTTTGAAAATGTCTTTCAGACGGTACAGGAACGTTTGTTTGAGTTCATCTATCTGCAAAAAACCTTGTGGGAGCAGGCAACAAATACAATACAGGCAATTAATCAGCAGATTTATGCCAAGCAACTGGATAATCAGATAGATCCAAAGAATTGGGATTCCGAAGCCTGGAGTATTGCTCAAACCTATCTTAAATCGAAGTTTGGCATCAACTGGCCGGGTAATATTCCTGTTAACGGAAAATCTATTCATGCTTTCCTGCGTAAGTATTTCGACATGAAATACAAAAACGCGACCCAACCGAATCAACTTGCTGCCAAGCAAATGGAATGGCGTAACACCTTGACCGAGATAGCCGGAAGGGTGCTAAAAGCCGTTCCTGATGAAAAAAAAGCCTTTCCTCCGTTGGATCTGGAATTGTTTAACCCCAGTATTTATCGCATGCGATTGACAGGTCTTCAGAATCAGTTGGAAAAAAGATATGCGGAACGCATGGTGAGCAAAGATTCTGAAAAAATTCTGAATCAGGCTAGTTTTTACGGCAAGGGAGAGCGTTCTAACGAGTTCAATCTACAGTTCTTTCTGGAATACTTTAACAAGATGTACAGAATTAAAAACACCAGGAGACTGCAAGCTCAGGTTGGGCAAAAATGTGCGTTAATTGCAGCGGATTGCGAGAATAACTTTAACTCCTCCGTCGTTAAAATGCAGAAGTTTCTGGAAGAAGTAAAAGCCAGAAACATTTCATTAGGTGAGAGTAATAACAAAAGGTCGGAAGTGGACCCGGCATCATTGAAAAGCTGGATTGCCGCCTTGATCCGGGGAATTCACCATTATAGAGATTCATCACCTTCCATAGACGGTCAAACCTTGGGGGTCATAAAATTTTCCGAGAATACCTTTCCTAATTTCACCAACCTGGTAAAAGCACACAGGGTGCAGTTTACCAGGGAAAAGATGACCCAGGCGTTTGTTAATCTAATAAAGTCCACACAATTCCAATCTGAATTTCTTTCCAAACAGGTTCTTTATAATATTTTCCATCTCTGCGGTATTGAGAGAGGGGATACCATTCCCGAACATGAGTTGAGATCAAGCTATTGGTTTCCGCTGACCAACAGCCTGGTTCTGAATTACGGCGATAGCAGTCTGTTCACCTTAAAAACAGCCTCACCCGTCGGCGGTGTATTTTGGAACACGGATCTTGAAGGACAGGATCCGAAAGGAGGAAAAGAGATAACCATTGGGACAGAAGAAGATTCGATAATCATGGTGCTGCCCATGCGCCGCCTCCCTTGGGAAGGCGCTCCAAAACCAAGTGATGATGCCTTTATCGAACAATACATGCCTTTAATGCAATGGTTTATCGATAAAAACATCGAACTGTTGCTGGACCTTCAATCGCAACGGGATGAAATAGTGGAGGAGTGGACCGAAATCAGAGATGGTATTGCCCGTTCGGAAAAAATCGCAGTTTTTGAGCAAAAAGCTCTTAAACTCCCTAAAACCGATTATGACAGAATCGTCAGCTGGTTAAACAGCACCATGGGGTTGAAATTGGACCCAAGCGAGGTAATGGTATCCAACAAGCTTTCTAAAAGAATTTACAACTATTTCCTGCACTCTGCGACAGTCGATTACCCTGAACTTTCCATCGAACAAAGAGGGAACCAGGCTTATACCAAGTGGCGAAATTTATTGTTTGAGTTGACTGATCAGATACCGGCGCTTAACAAGGTAGTTAGCGAGTTGCCGGGGGAAGATCCGAAACCGGTACTTGACATTATGGCCAAACAACTATCACCGTTTGTCGCTCAGTATATGGGAGATACCTGGGAAAGGCAGAACCCGATTACCAGCGGGAGACCGAATCTGAACCTGATGCCGATCGTACACCCAGAAAAGCACGAATGTACCGAAGATAGCACACGACTATTCAAAGAGATTCTGGGCATTTTTAC
>JANQLH010000126.1 GCA_028280735.1 SAR324 cluster bacterium
CGACCCTTCCCGATAACCCAATCAAGAACCGATTGCTTCGCTATCACCCGCAAAAACCAGGCTCACAAAGCCGCTTTGGTATAAAAAAGTTCCGGGCAAAAAACTACTTTCCAGTTGACAGGATTCGGATTATCATAATAAAAGAAGACCGGTTGGTATTTTTTTATTAATTAAACAGTTCGGAATTCAAATGAAATCATCCAAGGGTCATATGACCCGGAAAAACATTGTTGAGCAGGCGCTACAGCTTTTTTCAGTTAAGGGGTATTACAACACCTCTGTTAACGACATCCTGCGTGCCACTCATCTCACCAAAGGAGGGCTTTATGGTCACTTCAAATCCAAAGAGGATATCTGGAAAGCGGTGTACGAGAAGGCTGTATCTATATGGAGGGTCAAGGTATTCAAGGGCATCAGGGAGATCGAAGATCCCATTGAACGGATTGAGCAGTTGATTGAAAACGATATGAGGGATTACCTGGGTGGTAACGTGTTTAAGGGGGGCTGCTTCTTTCTCAATATGCTGGTTGAATTGTCGGGGCAATCAGCCGGTATGAGTCGACGGATTTTGAAGGGGTACGTGCAGTTTTCCAGGTTAATGAGAGACTGGTTGCAGGAAGCAGGTAAAAAGGGCTTGTTAAAACCCGGTTTAAATTACAAGGATATAGCGAGCTTCATTGTGATCTCGCTGAACGGTGCTTCCGCAATTTACACGGCTTCAAGAGATGCCAATATCTGGCAGCAGACGACCATCCAGTTAAAAGTTTATTTAAAGAGTTTGAGGATCCAGGAGAGAGTTACTGAAACATTGAGTGAATACAATTAAATAGAAAAAACAAAATGATGTATTTCAGACATTGGTTTCTATAAATCTAACTTCTACGGGGAATAACCATGTCCACACAAAAACAGATCTACAAACCGGTTAATAATGTCAGGGTTGTTACAGCCACTGCCTTGTTTGACGGACACGATGCTTCTATAAACATTATGCGTCGTATTTTGCAGGATGCCGGTGTCGAAGTCATTCACCTGGGCCATAACCGCTCTGTTCTTGATATTGTTGATGCTGCCGTTGAGGAAGATGTCCAGGGAATTGCGGTCTCAAGTTACCAGGGTGGCCATGTCGAGTATTTCAAATACATGGTGGACTTGCTAAAGGAAAGAGGTTGCGACCAGGTCAGAGTTTTTGGAGGCGGTGGTGGAGTGATTGTCCCTGAAGAGATCAAGGAGTTGGAAGCTTACGGAGTGACCAAAATCTACTCACCGGAAGACGGCACCAATATGGGCCTGGTGGGGATGATCGAGCACATGATAAAGGCTATGGATTATCCCCTTAAACCAAGAAACGATTTTGACCCGGACCGCTTAAGTCCGAAAGACAAACCAATCTTCGCCAACCTGATTACTTCGATCGAAAACGGGAGCCGGCAAAAAAATCCCGGGTTTGAGGCAGAAAAAGAAAAACTCATCAAAACTGCTGAAGCCAGTCAATCACCAATTCTGGGCATTACGGGAACCGGTGGAGCCGGGAAATCATCTCTCACCGATGAATTGATATTTCGCTTTCTCAATGATTTTAAAGACCTGACCATTGCCGTGATCAGTTGTGATCCCTCCAAGCGAAAAACAGGCGGGGCTCTGCTTGGCGATCGCATTCGTATGAATTCGATCGGAAACTCCAGAGTCTACATGCGAAGCCTGGCCACCCGTAAATCTCATACGGAAGTTCCCGATAACCTGAATGATGTTGTTAATACCGTCAGGGCGGCAGGTTTTGACATCATCATCGTTGAAACAGCCGGAATCGGACAGGGTGACTCCCAAATTACCGATATTGTGGATATCCCGATCTATGTGATGACGAGCGAGTTCGGGGCAGCCTCGCAGTTGGAAAAGATAGATATGCTGGATTACGCTGAAATGGTTGTCATAAACAAGTTTGAAAAACGAGGCGGAGACGACGCCGTAGCCGATGTCCGCAAGCAGATGCAAAGAAATCTTAAAGCATTTGGAGAAAAGCCGGAAAGTATGCCTGTCTTCGGCACCATCGCATCAAAATTTAACGATGACGGTGTAACCTCCCTTTATCACGCAATTCTCGACAAGATTAAAGAAAAAACCGGACAGGAGTTTTTATCCAAACTCCCCGAATCAAACAGTAAAACCTCTACCTCCAAAACAATTATTATTCCCCCGGAGCGTGTTCGCTATCTCTCGGAGATCTCCGATACCGTGCGCAAGTATCACGAAGAAACCGGGTCGCAGTCAGATCTGATCAGAAAAGCCTGGCACCTTGCAGAAACAAAGGAGATACTGGGGTCTTCCAAAGTGCCGGCCGCCCTGGATGAAGAACTAAAACAGACCAACGGACTGATTTCTGAGGACAGCAACCGGGTTCTCCGGCAATGGGAGGAAATCAAAGAAAAATACTCCGGAAAGGAACTGGTGTATGAAGTCCGGGGGAAAGAAATTCGTCTTCCGCTCTACACCGAGTCATTATCGCACACTCAAATACCAAAACTTGCCTTGCCCAAATTCAAGGATCCGGCTGAGATTTACCGTTTCATGAGATCAGAAAACCTGCCTGGCTACTTTCCCTACACTGCCGGCTTGTTTCCCCTGAAGAGAGTCGGTGAAGATCCCACCCGGATGTTCGCCGGCGAAGGAGACCCGGCAAGAACCAACAGACGCTTTAAACTCCTGTCAGCCGACTATGAGGCAAAAAGACTGTCCACGGCCTTCGATGCCGTGACGCTTTTCGGTTTTGATCCGGAGGAAAGACCGGATATCTACGGCAAAGTCGGGACCTCCGGTGTCAGCATCTGCACATTGGATGATATGAAAACACTCTACGACGGATTTGAGCTTTGTTCTCTGACTACCTCCGTGTCCATGACCATAAACGGACCGGCACCGATAATCCTGGCGATGTTTTTGAATACGGCCATCGATCAGGAAGTTGACAAACAAAAGGCCAAAAAGGGCGGAAAAATACCGGCAGCTGAATACAATAAAATAAAGAGCGATGTCCTGCAGAATGTCAGGGGCACGGTACAGGCAGACATCTTGAAAGAAGACCAGGGACAGAATTCCTGCATCTTTTCCATCGATTTTGCGCTTAAGATGATGGGTGACATTCAGCAGTATTTTATCGACCAAAATGTCAGAAATTTCTATTCGGTCTCCATCTCCGGATATCACATTGCAGAAGCCGGGGCGAATCCTATTACCCAGACAGCCTTTACCATAGCAAACGGGTTCACCTACGTTGAATATTACCTTTCCAGAGGCATGCCGATTGACTCGTTTGCTCCCAACCTCTCTTTTTTCTTCTCCAACGGAATGGACCCTGAATATACCGTTATCGGTCGCGTGGCCAGAAGAATCTGGTCTATTGCCCTTAAGGAAAAATACGGAGGGACCGCACGCTCGCAAATGTTAAAATATCATATCCAAACATCGGGACGCTCCCTGCACGCACAGGATATTCAGTTCAACGATATCAGAACCACCCTGCAAGCCCTTTGCGCCATTTACGACAATTGCAATAGCCTGCATACCAATTCCTACGATGAAGCCATTACAACCCCAAGTGATGAGTCCGTCAGAAGAGCCCTGGCCATTCAACTCATCATTAACCGGGAATGGGGCCTGGCCAAAAATGAAAACATGAATCAGGGCAGCTTTATTGTTGAGGAATTGACTGACCTGGTTGAAGAAGCAATCCTGATGGAATTTGATCGCATTACAGCACGCGGCGGGGTTTTAGGTGCCATGGAAACCGGTTACCAGCGAGGGAAAATCCAGGAGGAATCGATCTATTATGAAATGTTAAAACACTCCGGGGAGTACCCTATTATCGGTGTCAACACCTTCCGGGATGAACAATCCGATCTTGAATCCATTGCAGGCGCTGTTGAACTGGCACGTGCCACCGAAGAGGAAAAAGAATCGCAACTAAAACGGTTGGCAGGATTCCACAAAAGGCATGAAGATAAATCACGGGCGGCCCTGGAAAAGCTGCAGCAAACAACTCTCAATGGAGAAAATGTTTTTGAAGAACTGATGGAAACCGTGAAAACCTGCAGCCTGGGACAGATAACCAGGGCATTAAACGATGTGGGAGGACAATACCGGCGGAACATGTAGCTGCATTTTAGATTTTAGAATGAAGATTTTAGATTTTCTAAGATGTGAAAGCTCCGCTTTCTGTTTCGTATTTCATGTGGATTCCGGGTCAATAGACTGTGTCACAATAGTAAAATTTTTGGTTTTTCTATTTTTGTAGACAAAGCATCACACTTGTCACCCCGGACTTGCAGACTGTGTCGTAATGAAAAAATCTAT